>NZ_JBFAAB010000001.1:750117-861352 GCF_040639505.1 Nocardia sp. NPDC023852 | reverse complement strand
CGTCCACGATCGGACGCTGGTTGGAACAGGTGCCCTGGTTGGAGCGGTTGAACTTCCGCATCCGATAAGACTTACGAGTACCGTCATCGGCCATCACGGTGACATAGTCGGCGGAAACCTCCTCCACCACACCAGCCTTCTCGTTCACCACGACATCACCCGCGTCCACCGCAGCACGCAACTCCATACCCGTGCCCACAATCGGCGCCTCGGAACGGATCAGCGGAACAGCCTGACGCTGCATATTCGCACCCATCAGAGCACGGTTGGCATCGTCATGCTCGAGAAACGGAATCATCGCCGTCGCCACCGACACCATCTGACGCGGCGACACATCCATATAGTCGACCTCGGATGCCGCGACGAGCTCGTTCTCCTCATTGCCTCGGCGGCACAGCACGCGATCCTCGAGGAAGTGGCCCTCCGCGTCGACCGGCGAGTTGGCCTGGGCGCGGACGTGCCGGTCCTCCTCGTCGGCGGTCAGGTAGCGGACCTCATCGGTCACCCGGCCGTCGACGACCTTGCGGTACGGGGTCTCGATGAAGCCGAACGGGTTGACCCGCGCGTACACCGACAGCGAACCGATCAGCCCGATGTTCGGGCCTTCCGGGGTCTCGATCGGGCACATACGGCCGTAGTGCGACGGGTGGACGTCACGGACTTCCAGACCGGCGCGCTCACGGGACAGACCACCCGGGCCCAGCGCCGACAGGCGGCGCTTGTGGGTCAGACCCGACAGTGGGTTGTTCTGGTCCATGAACTGCGACAGCTGCGAGGTTCCGAAGAACTCCTTGATCGCGGCGACGACCGGGCGAATGTTGATCAGGGTCTGCGGCGTGATCGCCTCGACGTCCTGAGTGGTCATCCGCTCGCGGACCACGCGCTCCATGCGGGACAGGCCGACCCGGATCTGGTTCTGAATCAACTCACCGACGGTGCGCAGGCGACGGTTGCCGAAATGGTCGATGTCGTCGACCTCGACCGGTACCTCCCGACCGCCGGGGGCGGTCATGGCACGGTCACCCGAGTGCAGGCGCACCAGGTACTCGATCGTGGTGACGATGTCTTCCTTGGTCAGCACCGAGCCGATGACCTGCTCACCGAGGTGGATGCCGAGCTTCTTGTTGATCTTGTAGCGACCGACGCGCGCCAAGTCGTAGCGCTTCTCCTTGAAGAACAGGTTCTCCAGCAGAGTTTGCGCGGACTCCTTGGTCGGCGGCTCGCCCGGACGCAGCTTGCGGTAGATGTCCAGCAGCGCCTCGTCCTGACCGGCGGTGTTGTCCTTCTCCAGGGTCGACATCATGATCTCGGAGAAGCCGAAACGTTCGGCGATCTCCTCGGTGCTCCAGCCGAGCGCCTTCAGCAGCACGGTGACCGGCTGGCGGCGCTTGCGGTCGATGCGTACACCCACGGTGTCGCGCTTGTCGACGTCGAACTCCAGCCACGCGCCGCGGCTCGGGATGACGCGCACGCTGTGCAGGTCCTTCTCCGTGCCCTTGTCGACAGAGTGGTCGAAGTAGACACCCGGCGAGCGCACCAGCTGTGAGACGACGACGCGCTCGGTGCCGTTGATGATGAACGTGCCCTTGTCGGTCATCATCGGGAAATCTCCCATGAAGACCGTCTGGCTCTTGATCTCACCGGTGTTGTTGTTGATGAACTCCGCGGTGACGAACAGCGGCGCCGCGTAGGTCATGTCCTTGTCTTTGCACTCATCGATCGAGGCTTTGACCTCTTCGAAGCGTGGGTCGGAGAAGGACAGGGACATAGAGCCTGAGAAGTCCTCGATCGGAGAAAGCTCCTCGAGCACCTCCTCGAGTCCGCCGACTAGGCCGACGTCACCGCGAGCGGCGGCACGCTCGCGCCAATCCGGCGAACCGATCAACCAGGCGAATGATTCCGTTTGTAGATCGAGAAGTCCGGGCACCTCCAAGGGTTCACGGATCTTCGCGAAAGACACCCGCAACGGGGCTCCGGGGATTCCGGCAACTGCCTTGGTCTGGGTGGAGACTGCCAAGATGCGTCCTTCCAGCACCTCACGCGCGTCGCGTGGTGGTCCGCGACCGTCGCTTGTCTGCTACGAATTCCGCTGGTTACAACCCGAACGAAACTCGAACAGGCACCAACGGAAGCAACACCGGAAGGGTGGAACTTACGTGTGCAAATCGAGGTATGGACAGGAGGCAGCCAGCGCAACGTCCAAACCTACACCCATCTACACGGAGGTGTCAAAGTACCACCCGTGCGAACGTCCGAGTGGCTGGCGCGCCGGGCCGAATTCGCTGGCTGCGTCCTGAGCCCGCGGTGCGCTGAAGCCACCGTGACAGCTGCCGCTGTTGTGAATAGCGTGACGGGTCGGGCGAAGCTCGTCAAGTGGCGGGACCGGCCGAGCCGCCTGCGAGATCGCCTGGCGCGCTGCGGTATCCCGGGGTATTGCCCTGGCGCTCACTGGTCGACGATGTCGCTGGCCAGCCAACGACCGTTCACCTTCTGCATGTGCAGGACGACCGGGCCCGCGACGCTCTGCTGAGCGACGCCATCCTTGGTGGCGCTCACCACCAGGTTGACCAGCAGCTCCGCCCGGTCTTCTGTGAGCAACGACACCGCAATCGGATCCGCCTTGGCGTCGGCGCTGGTCTGCGCCTGCTTGACCGCCGAGATTGTGGTGCCGGCGTACTTGTCCAGGTCCGCCAGCATCTTTCCGGTGAGCACCTGTGCGGCCATGCCGCGGTAACCGTCGATGTTCTTGACGTCATAGGCGTAAACCGTCCGCAACGCGTGGTCGGCGGCCGCCCGCACCTCCTGGGTGGCCTCGTTGTTCACGAACGCCTGGTTCGAGGTGTCCACGCCGGGCCGCTTCGCGGCGACCACCGCGAAGGCGCCGAGCAACACGGCGGCGATCAACAACCCCGTGACGAGGGCCCAGTGCGCGCGTCCCGGACCGCTGCCCGGCGATGGAGCGGCTGTCGGCACGACGACCTTGCGGAACCGCGACGGCGCGCCACCCCGCTCCGGGCGTTGTTCGGCACCCGACTTCCCGCGCGCGATAGTGGTGCGGGAAGCGCCCGCCGGTCGCGTCCTACCGCTGGGCGCAGGGCGCTCGGTACGTGCGGTGGCGGCACGCGACTGGTGTTCGGCGCCGGGGCGGCGCTTGGAGGTGACCCGATTGACCGGTCGGCGAGACGTCATGGGTTGTCCTCCTATGATCCCGGCTTCGGCGCGGCGGGCGGCTGGTCCGCGGGCGGCGCGGGCGACTGCTGGCCGGGCCCACCGTTCAACAGCACCGGCTGGCTGAGCGAGGAGATCTGCTCGGCCTTCCAGGTATCGCCCGTCTCGGCCACGTCGACACTCCAGGTGTAGCGGTACGCCGCGGGCGGCTTGTCCTTGCCTGTCTCCGTCACCTGCAGCACGACCAGCGCCGATGCCTTGTCCTGCTCGCTGTTGAGCGTGGTGAGTGCGGCGCCGAGCACCTTCGACGACATCCCGACACCGGTTTGCCGGGCCAGCTTCTCGGCCTGGTCCTTGTTCTTCGTGGCCGAGTCGAGCAACGCGCCGGTCATCGAGGATCTGGCCAGTGCGAGCGAGCCCGGCACATCGTCGAGGTTCATCGAAGTCATGTTCAGCGCGGCCTGACGGGCAGCGTCCAGCGCGGTGTCGCGGGCGTCGGCGCGCGGGCCGTCGGTCAACGCGGCGCGCACCCAGCCCGTGCCGAACCAGGCGGCAGCGATCAGGGCGACCACCAGGAGCACGGCCGAGCCGACGAGCGCGAACCTACCGAGCGCCGCCGAGCCGACGGAGCGCTTCGACACACTTTCCGACGCGCCGGAAGTGATCTTTTCTCCGTCGGAGACTTCCTCGACCGGCGAATCCGCAGCCACGCCCGCGGTGGCGGCGGTCGCATCCGCGGACGGCACCACGACTTCCGGCGCTTCCGGCTCCGCCGAATCGGCCTGCTCGGATAGATCCGCGGTCGCGCCTGTTGTTCGCTCGCTACGCTCACTCACGCGAGACACCCTAACGTCGTCGGTCCTGGTCACCGTTTCGGCGTGACCCCCAGCAGGGTGGCCATCTGCACGGCGATCGGATTCAGGTTCAGCTTCTCCGGATCGGTTTTGGGGTTGGAGTCCCACGGCTGCACAATGCTCGGGTCGGCGAGCGTGGCTCGCTCGCCACCGCGGACGGCAGTGGGGTTACCGAACGGCACAAGACATTTCGCGTCCTTGTTGAACGGAAATTCGTCGCGTGTGTCGTCGAAATCCGGGTTCTGTGCCTTCATCTGCTCGAGAATCCGCTGCGTACCCTCGTAGCCCACGGTACAGGCGGGCGGGTTGTTGGTCTCCAGCACCAAACCGAAGTGGCTGGTGCCATCGCCGGGCGCGGTAGAGGAAGCACCGATGGACAGTTGCGGAAGCATCTGCAGCAACGGCCGCAGCGCATAGAACTTCGGTGAGATGGTCTGCAGCAGCAGCCGCAGGTTGGCCAGGTCCTCGGTGAGCGTGCCGCCGCTCTCATCGATCAGCGCGCCGATCTGCTCGCCCGCGTCGGCTCCGGTGCCGATCAGCCTGCGCACGTCAGGGTCGCTGGAGCGAAGCTGGGCGGTGAGCTTGTCCAGACCATCGCTGAACTGGCGGATGGCATCGGACTGCTCGGCCTGGGTGCCCAGCGCGATCCTGCCGTCCCGGATCAGCTGGATCGTCTGCGGCAGGGTCTCGTTGAACGTCTCGGTGAACGTGTTGAGCGACTCGATCAGCACTTGCAGATCGCCGCCCTTGCCGTCGAACGCCGTGCCCAGTTCGCGGACGGTGGTGTTGAGTGCGTTCAGGTCCACCGAACGAGTGAACCCGTCCACGCTGGCGACCAGCTGCTCGACCGGCACGGGAGTCGTCGCCGAGGCGATCACCGAGTTGTCCCGCAGGTACGGGCCCGCATTGGAGTCGGGTTGCAGGTCGACGTACTGCTCACCGATCGCGGACCGATTGGCCACTACGGCTTTCGCCGAGTCGGGGATCTTCGGCGAGCTCGTGTCGATAACGAGATTCATCACCACGCCATCGTCGGTGAGCTCTAGTTCACCGACCCGGCCGACCGGGACGCCGCGGTAGGTCACCTCGGCGCCCTTGTAGATGCCACCGGTCTGCGCCGCCCGCACCTGCACCGTGTACTCACCGAAACCGAGCATGTGATCGAGCCGGATGTACTTCCCGCCGACGAACACCACGCCGACCACCGCGACGACCGCGAACGCGATCAGCTGCCACCGGACCAGACGTGTCATCGGGGACCACCCTCCGTTCCCTGTCCGATCCCCCCGCCGACCCCGAGTTGCTCGAGGATCGCCCCGACGGGGTTGGGCGGTACTCCGGGTGCGGGCGGCTGCGCCATGTTCGGCGGCAGTGGCAGGATCGACACCGTCGGCCAGCCCGGTCGCGGGCCGTTGCCGTTGTAGTACGGGTTGGTCGGGTTCACCGGCACCGGGGGACCGACCGGCGGGATATACACCGGATCCGGTTTGCCTACACCGAGATTGCTCAGCGTGACGCCGATCTGCTGATCCACCGACAGCCAGGTGTTGACCTGTCCGCCGAAGGTGGCCTCCAGTGAGGAGTCGGGGAACGGGTAGGTCGGCACCAGCGGCAACGCGGTCACCAGATCCGGAGCCGAACGGCCGAGTTCCTGCAGCGTCGGCCGCAGCGAGCTGAGGTCGCGAATCAGGTCGTCCTTCGAGGTGTTCAGCACGTCGAAGCCGACCTCTCCGAGCCGGTCCAGCTGAGCGAGCAATCCGACCAGCTGTGGACGCTGCTCCTCCAGGATCTTGATGCCGCGGGGCAGCTCGTCGAGAATCTTGCCGATTTGCGCGGTCTGCCCGCCGACCCTGCTGCTGAGCAGATCGAGACCGTCCAGTGCCCTCGTGATGTCGTCGACCTGCTTGTTCAGGCCGTCGATGAGGATGTTCGCCTGCTCGATCAGCGAGCGCACCCGGCCCTCCCGGCCGCCGAGGGTCTTGTTCAGCTCGGTGACGATCGGCTGCAGTTGCGCGACACCGCCACCGTTGAGCAGCAACGACAGCGCGCCGAGCACCTGCTCGATCTCGGTGGCGTGCCGGGTGTGGTCGACCGGGATCACCGAGCCGTTGCCGAGCTTCTTCGGATCCGGGTCCGCGGCGGGCTCGGACAGCTCGATGAACTTCTCGCCGAGCAGGTTGGACTGCCGGACCTCGGCGCGCGCGTTCGCGGGCAGGTCCACCGACGCGTTCACCACGGTGCGCACAACGGCGGTCCACTGGTCCTTGCCGATGGTGATCTCCTCGACCCGGCCGACCGGCACACCTTCGACCTTGACCGCGGACTGCGGCACCAGGTCGAGCACGTCGTCGAACTGGATGTCTATGTGGATCGGATGGTCACCGACGTCGGCGCCGCCGGGCAGCGGGATGCTGTAGATGCCGTCGGCGGCGCACGAGGTGACCAGCGCGGCGGACAGGCCGACCGCCAGCGCGGCGCCGACGCCGCGAGCGGCGGAACGGATTCGGGTGTTCATCGGATGCCTCCCTGCGACGGCGGAAGCCGATCCGACGGCGTGCCGGGCACCGTGCCGGGCACCGGGTCACGCTGCTGGTTCTCGCCGCTGAGGATGCCGAACGGCAGGATCAGCGTGGGAGTCTTCACCCCGGCGGTGATCTGGTCGGTGATCGCCTTGCAGTGGTCCAGGATCGGCCGCATCTGCCTGCCGAGCGCCTCGAACTTCGGATCGCCCGGCATCAACTTGGAAAGGTCGAGCATCTTGCATATCGCACCGAACGGGTCCTGCAGATCGGTGAAGTTGGCGCGCATGTCGAGGGTGCCCGATTCCGCGTTGTGCACATTGATCAGGTTGCTCAGCGCCAGCGGCAGCACCGGCAGCAAGGCGGCCACGTCGTTGCGCTGATCGGCCAGCGTCTTGGTCAGCGTGGTCAGTCCTTCGGCGTTGCTGGCCACCAGGTCCCGGTTGTCGTCGATGAATCTGGCCACGTCGCCGAGCGCGATCGACAACAGGTGCAGCGCGGCGCCGAGGTTTTCGCGTTCGTCGGCCAAGAATGTCGACAGGTCGGCGAGCTGGACGTTGAACTGCCGCACCTGCTGGTCGTTCTGGGCCAGCATGGTGACGAAGGACTGCAGGTTCTTGACCGTGTCGAAGATGTCCCCGCGCGCGTCGGACAGGTACCGCGCCGCACGGGACAACTGGGTGAGGCTGTTGGCCAGCGCTTCGCCGTTGCCTGCGAGGTTCGCCGCGCCGGTGCGCACCAGTTCATTCACCGCACCGTCGGCGTTGGCACCGTGGGGGCCCAACGCATCCGACAGCTCGGTGATGCTCTTGTACAGCTGGTCGACCTCGACCGGCGTGACCGTGCGGTCGCGCGGGATGGTCGCGTTCCGGTCCATCTTCGGCCCCCCCGTGTAGACCGGGGTCAGCTGGATGTAGCGGTCCGACACGATCGAGGGCGTGATCTGCGCGGCCCGCGCACCTGCGGGCACGTCGAAGTCGCGGTCCACACTCATGACGATCTTGACCTGATCGCCCTGCGGTTCCACCGAGTCGACCGAACCCACGGGCACACCGAGAATGCGCACGTCCGAGCCCTCGTAGATGCCGACCGAACGATCGAAGTAGGCGGTGATCTTGGTGGTGGTGAGCCGGTCGAACAGCCACCACAGCACGCCCGCCACCAGCACCGCAATGACCACTACCAGTGCGATGCCCACCTTGGCGCCGCGGCTGGAATGCTTGACCGCGCCGACGGGATCGTTACTCCAGTTGCCCGCCACGTCAGTTGCCTCCCAGGGTGCGGACCGGCGGACGGTCGCCGGGGATCTCCGGCAGCGCTGGCGGCACCAGGTTGACGATCACCGCGTCGAACCAGCGGCCGGTACCGAGCACGCTGGCGTAGAGACCGTAGAAGGGCGCCGCGAGTTCCAAGGTCTTGGAAATGTTCTGCTGGTTGTCGTTGAGCAAGTCGATGGAGGCGCGCAGGTTCTTCAGTGCGGGACCGATCTGCTCTTCGTTGTCGTGCACCAGCGCGCTCAGCTCCGCCGAGACGACCCTGGCGCCGGACAGCAGCTGCGCGATGGACTGCTGCCGGATATTCAGCTCGGCGAGCAGTTGACCGCCTGAGGCGAGCAGACGCTCGAACTCGGCATTGCGGTCGGCGAGCACCTGGGTGGTCTGTCTGGTCGCGGCGAACAGCTTCTTCAGCTCCTGGTCGCGCTTGGCCAGCGTCTCCGACAACCGGGCGACGCCGTCGATCGAGCCGCGGATCTCCGGCGGCGTGGTGTCGAACGCGTCGGACAGCACCCGCATGCTGGTGGCCAGCTGCGCGGTGTCGATCTGGTCGATGTTCCTCGCCGCGTCGGTGAACGCGTCCACCACGTCATATGGGGATACCGTGCGCGACAACGGGATCGGCTTGTTCGGATCGGCGGGCCCGGAGCCTCTCGGATCCAGCGCCAGGTACTTCTGCCCCAGCAGGGTCTTGATCTGGATGGACGCGGTGGTCTCATTACCGATCCAGGTGTCCTGAGTGCGGAAGTCCACGAGCACCCGGTCACCGGCGAGCCGGACATCGGAGACCGAGCCGACCTTGACGCCCGCGATGCGGACCTCGTTGCCCTTCTTGATGCCCGCCGCCTCGCTGAATTCGGCGGTGTACTTGGTGCCCGCGCCGATGATCGGCAGTCGGTCGAAGAAGAACGCCGACACCGTCACCAGGAGCACGATGGCAAGGCCGAGCACACCCATGAACGCGGGGCTGCGCTTGCCGAGCAGGATGCGGTCGTCCATCAGCGAGCCTCCCCATGGCAGCGCGGCGCGGCGTTGGTGTACAGCGGCTGATTGATCGTCGGCAGACCGGCAGGCAGGTTGAGCTGCGGCGCGTCGACCGCGCCCGGCCCGACGACGATGTCGATGCCGCACAGATAGAACTGGAACCAAGAGCCGTAGCTCGCGGCGCGGCCCAGCTTCTCCATCTTGAGCGGCAGATTCCGCAGCGCTTCGTTCACCTCGGCGCCGCGGTCGTCGAGCGTGCCGGTCAGCTGGCTCAGCCCGGCGATCGAGCCCTGTAGCGTCGGCCGGACCGGCACGAGCAGGTCGGCGGTGGCCGAGGTCAGGTTCGCGAGCGAAGTCACCGAGCGTCCGATCGTGTCGCGTTCCGCGGCGAGGCCGCTGATCAGCGCCTCGGTGTTCACGATCAGCTGGTCGAACTGGTCGTCGCGCTTGTTGACGGTGTCCAGCACGGCGGTCAGGTTGCGGGTCAGCTCGCCGATTACCGCATCCTTGTCCGCGATCTTGTTGGTCAGGTTCGCGGTGGTCGCGACCAGGTCGTGGATCGTGCCCTGCTCGCCCTGGAAGACCTGGATGATCTCGAAGGACAGCTTGTTCACGTCGTCGGCGGTCAGCGTGCGGAACAGTGGGCGGAAACCGTTGAACAGCGTGGTGAGGTTCAGCGCGGGCCTGGTGCGCTCCAACGGGATGGTCCCGCCTTTGTTCAGCTTGCGGCCCTGCTCACCGGTGCCCTGCTCCAGTGCGATGTAGCGCTGGCCGACCAGGTTGCGGTACTTGATAGTGGCCGTGGTCGTGGCGGGCAGCCAACTCCGGTCGGTGAGATCGAACTTCACCTCGGCCAAGCGCTTGTCCACGATCGAGACGTCGGTGACCTTGCCGACCCGCACGCCGGCGATCCGCACCTCGTCACCGGCATTGAGCGAGGTGACGTCGGTGAACCGAGCTTTGAAACCCGTTCCGCCGCCGCTGTAGTTGGCGATGGACAAACCGAGCATCGTGGTCGCGAACAGGGTCACGGCGATGAAGACGATCAGCTTGGTCAGCGGCCCACCCAGGCCGCGCAACTTCTGCTTCATCGAATACTCACCTCGCTTCCGCGGAACGCGGGCGCACCGGCCCTGGTTACCCAGCCCGGCACCTGATCTGGCGCGACCCCGTTGGCCGCACCGTAGATCGCGCCGAGCGACTGCTGCTCCATCGGCGAGCCGGCTGTCGTCGGCACCTTGCTCCCTGGGTAGACGCCGAACTGCGGCGGCTGCAGCTTGCCGCTTTCCTGGTCACCCGGGTTACGGCTGGGCACCGCGTAGGAGCCGTCGTTGTTCGGTCCTCCCGTGTACTGGCCGGGGTCGAGGCCAGTGGGCAGCTCGGGGATGCACCACGGGCCGCGGGGGTCCAGCCAGCGCGGCTCGTCCTGGTTGGGCAGGTATTTGCCGCGGGTATTGGTCAGCTCGATGCTCACTCTGGAGCCGGGCCGGTCGGTGCCCTTGCCGAAGACATCGTCGATGCGCGGCTTCATCTTCGCGAAGTTCGCCAGCGAGCAGGCATAGTTCGGCGAATAATAGGCCAACAGTTCCAGCGCGGGCCGGGAGTCTGCGGCCAAGTCGATGATGTTGTCGCGGTTGGCGGTCAGGAAGTCGGCGGTGCTCGACGAGGTCGGCGTCAACGTGGCGTAGAGCGCGTCGATGTCGGTGCGCCGCTGCACGATCGTCGCGTTGGTGGTTCTCAGGTTGTCCAGCGCCTCGATCAGCTGCGGTGCCGCGTCCGAGTAGGTAGCGGCTACCTGGGCGAAGCTGCGCAGGTCCTCCTGCAGGTCCGGCAGCACGCCGTTGACCTGGCGGAAGATGTTGTCCAGCTTGTCCACGCTCTCGCCGAGCACGAAACCTCGACCGGCCAGCGCCTGGGACAGCGCGCCCAGGGTGGCGGCGAGGTCCTCCGGCGGAATGGCTTGCAGCAGCGGGAGCAGATCGTCGAGCAGCTTGCTCAGCTCGATTGCGTTGCCACTGACATCCTGGTGCAGCGTCACACCATTGGTCAGGTGCTGTGCGCTTCGGTCCTCCGGAATGACCAGGTCCACGTAGCGCTCGCCGAACAGCGTCTTGGGTAGCAACCGCGCGGTCGCATCGGCCGGAATCTGTTGCGCCTTGTCCGGATCGATGGCCAGATTCAGCGTCACCTTCCCGCCCTCGGAACGGCTGGAGCGCACCTCTCCGACGCTGATGCCGCGTACCTTCACGTCCGCGTTCCGGGTCAGCGCGTTGCCGACGCTGTCAGTCACCAGGTCGACGTTCACGGTCTTGACGAATTGCTTGTTGTAAACCGCGATGGTCGTCCACAAGAACAGGCCGACCACAAGGAAGAACGTGATGCCCAGCACACGAATGCGCAGTGTCTCGGTGGAGCGCCAGGCCTGCACCCCCCGGCTCATCCGGCCACTCGCACCGTGGTCGTGGTTCCCCAGATCGCGAGGCTGAGAAAGAAGTCGAGCACGTTCACCAGCACGATGGCGGCGCGGACCGCGCGACCCACCGCGACGCCGACGCCCGCGGGGCCGCCGGTGGCATGGAAGCCGTAGTAGCAGTGCACCAAGATGATCACGAAGGCGAAGACCAGCACCTTGAGGAAGGAATAGAGCACATCCTCGGGCGGCAGGAACAGGCTGAAGTAGTGGTCATAGGATCCGCTGGATTGGCCGTTGAACCAGATGCTGACCATTCGGGACGCCAGGAACGTGCCGAGCAGTCCGACGACGTACAGCGGGATCACCGCAACGAATCCGGCGATCACGCGAGTGGTGACCAGGAACGGCACGCCGGGTACCGCCATCACCTCGAGTGCATCGATCTCCTCGGAGATGCGCATGGCACCCAGCTGCGCGGTGAAACCACATCCGACCGTCGCCGAGAGTGCGAGCGCCGCGACCAGCGGCGCGATCTCGCGGGTGTTGATGTAGGCGGTGAGAAAGCCGGTGAGCGCTGAGCTGCCGAGCGCGTCGAGGGCCTTGAAGCCCTGCAGGCCGACCACGACGCCGACCGAACCGGACATGAACACGATGACGCCGATGGTGCCGCCGATCACCGCGAGCGCGCCGGTGCCGAAAGTGACCTCGGCGAGCAGCCGCATGACCTCCTTGCGGTAGTGCACGGCGGTGCGCGGGATCCAGACGATGGCGCGCGAGTAGAACGACATCTGATCGCCCGCCCGATCGATGACGTTCAGTGGTGAGCGGACGAAGTCTCCCGCCCGGCGCAGCGACTTGGCGAAGACCGGGGTTCGATACGGGCCGGCCATCGGATCAGGCGCCCTTTGCCGGGACGACTTGCAGGTACACCAGGGTCAGGATGAGATTCACGAAGAACAGAACCATGAATGTGATCACCACGGATTGGTTCACCGCGTCACCGACTCCTTTCGGACCCCCTTTGGGATGCAACCCCTTGTATGCGGCGATCACGCCGGCGATCAGACCGAACACGGCGGCCTTGATCTCACCGATCCACAGGTCCGGCAGCTGAGCAAGCGCCGAGAACGAGGCCAGGTAGGCACCCGGCGTTCCGCCCTGCAGCAGCACGTTGAAGAAGTAGCCGCCCGCGATACCGACCACGGACACCAGGCCGTTGAGTAGCAGCGCCACCAGCATCATGCCGATCACACGTGGTACGACCAGCTTCCGCACCGGGTCGACACCGAGCACCTCCAGCGCGTCGATCTCCTCGCGGATGGTGCGCGAGCCGAGGTCGGCGGCCACCGCGGACCCGGCCGCGCCCGCGATGATCAGCGCGGTGACGACCGGTGCCGCCTGTTGAACGGTGGCAAGCACACTGGTTGCTCCGGTGAACGACTCGGCACCCAGCTGCTTGATCAGTGAACCGGTCTGCAGTGCGACGACCGCGCCGAACGGGATCGCGACCAGGGCGCTGGGAAGGATCGAGACACTCGCGATGAACCACGACTGCTCGATGAACTCCCGCCATTCGAATGGACGACGGAACGTCTTGCGCAGGACGTCGATGAACAGCGCGAAAATGTTTCCTGCCTGGGCAAACCCCGACTGCAGTGGAGTCCGCAACCGCGCCAGGGAGGAAGTCACGATCGCAGATGTTACCCGTTAGTTGTGTTGTGTCGCACGGTAGCGTCGAATGCGCTGCCTTGATAATTGGCCAGGTCGCCGCTGTTGTACGCCATCACCTGCGTATCGTCGTTCTCCGCAAGTGACTCGCGAATCGCGACCTGGGCGGCGTGTGGCAACGTGTGCATGATCCCGCGGACACGCTCCTTACGCCGCAGCACCCCCTGCCGCACCGGCATACCGGGTGTCGCGCGCATCTGCGGGATGATCCCCTCGACCTCCTCGGCGCCACCATGGTGATGACCGGCGTCCACGAGTGCCTGCTCGCGCGCCATCTGCGCCTCGTCCTTTTCCTCGGACATACCGATGGGACCGATCATGCGGCCGTTGAGAAACTGCTTGACCACCGGCTCTTCCGAGGTGAGCAGCACCTCGCGTGGTCCGAACATGACCAGCTGGCGGCGGAAAAGCATGCCGATGTTGTCCGGCACGGTACGGGCCAGGTTGATGTTGTGCGTGACGATCAGGATCGTGGCGTCGATCTGTGCGTTGATATCGATCAGGAGCTGGCTCAAGTACGAGGTGCGGACCGGGTCCAGACCCGAGTCGGGCTCGTCGACCAGGATGATCTGGGGATCCAGCACCAGCGCGCGGGCCAGACCAGCGCGTTTGCGCATACCGCCGGAGATCTCGCCGGGCAGCTTGCCCTCGGCACCGAGCAGACCGGTCAGCTCCAGCTTCTCCATCACGATCTTGCGGATCTCGTCCTCCCCTTTCTTCGTGTGCTCACGAAGCGGGAAGGCCACGTTGTCGAACAGATTCATCGACCCGAACAGCGCACCGTCCTGGAACAGCACACCGAACAGCTTGCGGATCTCGTAGAGCTCCTTGTTGGAGCAGGTCGTGATGTCGGTGCCGTCGATGTAGATCGAACCGCGCTCCGGACGAAGCAGACCGATCAGCGACTTCAGGAACACGGACTTACCGGTACCCGACGGGCCCAGCAGAGCGCTGACCTCGCCGGATGGCAACGTCAGCGAAACGTCCTGCCAAATGCGCTGGGAACCAAAGGATTTGGTAACACTTTCGGTCCTGACCTCGACGCCCACGCCAACCTCCACAATTCTCAGCGAGCAGCCCACCGGCGAACCGCGCGCTCAGTCATCGCGGTGCGTCACGTCACAGCGGGTGCGGTCACTGTATCCCATGAGCAAGATGAGGCACACCCTGACCTGACCGAAGAGTAACCGCCCAAAGCTCGCGATATTCGCAATTGCGCCCACGTTGCCGAAAAGAGCCGAACGGGCGGCCCCTCCGCAATGGAGGAACCGCCCGTTCGGCGTATTTCGGTCGGAATTACTTGACCGAGACCTTGGCGCCGGCCTCTTCCAGCTTCGCCTTGGCGGCCTCGGCGGCGTCCTTGGCGACCTTCTCCAGAATCGACTTCGGGGCGCTCTCGACCAGGTCCTTGGCTTCCTTCAGGCCCAGGCCGGAGACGATCTCGCGGACCACCTTGATGACCTGGATCTTCTTGTCGCCGGCACCCTCGAGGACGACGTCGAACTCGTCCTGCTCCTCGACGGCCTCAGCCGGCGCTGCGGCACCGACGGCGGCGACGGCGACCGGGGCAGCCGCGGTGACCTCGAACTTCTCTTCGAACTTCTTCACGAAGTCCGACAGCTCGAGCAGGGTCATGTTGCCGAAGGTCTCGAGCAGTTCGTCAACGTTGGCCATTGTTGTTTTCCTTTCGGTAGTTGATGTCTATGCGGGGCGAATCGTGCCGCACCGGGAGTTACTCGGCGGCTTCGCCTTCGGCCTGCTTCTTCTCCTGCAGCGCGGCGGCCAGGCGGGCCACCTGCGAGGCGGGAGCGTTGAACAGACCGGCAGCCTTCGCGAGGTTGCCCTTCAGCGCGCCGGCCAACTTGGCCAGCAGCACCTCGCGGCTTTCCAGATCGGCGATGCGCTCGACCTCGGACACGGACAGCGGCGCGCCGTCCATGTAACCGCCCTTGATGACCAGCGCCTTGTTGTCTTTCGCGAAGGTCTTCAGGGCCTTGGCCGCGTTGACCGGCTCACCCGTGATGAAGGTGATCGCGGTCGGTCCGACGAACAGGTCGTCGAGGCCTTCCACGCCCGCCTCGGCAGCGGCGCGCTTGACCAGGGTGTTCTTGGCGACGGAGTACGTGGCTTCGGCGCCGAGCGCGCGCCGCAGCTCGGTGAGCTTGCCCACCGACAGGCCACGGTATTCCGTGACGACGGTGGCCGTCGAGCTCTTGAACTGCTCCGCGATCTCCTCGACCGCGGTGACCTTCTCGGGTTTTGCCATACTTCGCCTCCTCTCTGATGGTCGGTTCGTATACGCGAACTACCGATCAGGGGCCGGCGACAAAACAAACGCCCCGAACGCAGAGCGTTCCGGGGCGCAACAGAAAACCGATCCCGGGTTTGCCCGGACCAATTCCCAGCCTCGGCTCTCCCTGCGTGGGCCGCCGGCACTGTCGCCGGACCTTCGACCGAACCCATGTGGGAACGGCGACCAACGGTCTTCGGTAGAACGGATTGGGTAGCGATCGAACTCGTCGATAACTACGAGTGAGAGTACCTGGCCGTGCTGCTATCTGCCAAAACGGGCCCCGCAACCGTCGGCCGAGGCCTTTGCGCGGCGCCTGTGCAGTCGGCGGCGGTGCGGAACTCCGCGCCGATCGCTCAGACTGCCCCAGCTGACACGACCCATGTTGTCGGCTGCCCGGTATGTGCCGCAATGGTGTCGAAGTCGTTGTCGTAGTGCAAAACTGCCAATCCATGCGCCTGGGCCGTGACCGCGACAACCAGATCGGCGATCGATGCGGATCGATGTTGAGCCTTGGCGGTGAGCAGTGCCTGAAGGTCGGACGCTTGTCCCCAGAGATCATCCGGAGTGTCCACCCACTCGAGGGATTCATGAAGTGTCGCCCTGATACGCGCCCGGTCATCGCTGTTACGGACCGAGTAGAGCATCTCCAGCTCGGTGACCCCACACATGCAGACCAGCGCGCGGTCCATCAAAGGGACGAGCACGTCTCGCACTGGCGTCAAATGAAGCCGCGCAAGCGCACTCTTATCGACCAGATAGCGAGTCACCCCCACAGACGTTCCTCGACGTCGGGTTCCAGCAGAGTCGAAAACGCCCCCTGCGCGGCCAAATCCACCAATCTGCGTACGGAGTCGATCCGAATCACCTCGCGGAATGCGGCATCGATCGTGTCGCGGAGTGTCTCGGTACCGAGGATCTCTTTTGCGCGATCCAACTTCGCCATATCTACGTCAACACTGGTCTTCGCCACGACAGCCTCCCCATATCTCACATAAGGGTACATGGATATCTGCCGTTACGCCAATCTGATATCCAGTTCTCCCGTCCGTTGGACGCGCAACGGCGGGGACGCGATCGCGTCCCCGCCGTTGCGGTGTTCCTCAGGTGCGGGCTACGCGTCCTCGTCGAGGAGGTTGCGGGTGCGGTTCGGATCCACCGGGATGCCCGGTCCGGTGTTCGTCGAGACCGTCACCTTCTTGACGTAGCGGCCCTTGGCGGTCGACGGCTTGACACGCAGGATCTCGTCCAGCGCGGCACCGTAATTCTCCACGAGCTCGGCGTCGCCGAAGGACGCCTTGCCGATGACGAAGTGCAGGTTGGCCTGCTTGTCGACGCGGAAGTTGATCTTGCCGCCCTTGATCTCGTTGACGGCCTTGGTCACGTCGTTGGTGACCGTGCCCGTCTTCGGGTTCGGCATCAGACCGCGCGGGCCGAGGACACGCGCGATGCGGCCGACCTTGGCCATCTGGTCCGGGGTGGCGATCGCAGCGTCGAAGTCCAACCAGCCGCCCTGGATCCGCTCGATCAGGTCCTCGGCGCCGACAGCGTCCGCACCGGCGGCCTCGGCCTCGGCGGCCTTCTCTCCCGCCGCGAACACGATGACGCGGGCGGTCTTACCGGTGCCGTGCGGCAGGTTGACGGTGCCACGGACCATCTGGTCGGCCTTGCGGGGATCCACACCGAGACGCACGGCGACCTCGACGGTCGCGTCGGTCTTGGTGGTGGCGGTCTCCTTGGCCAGCCGCGTCGCGGCGAGCGGGGAGTACAGCTTGTCGCGATCGACCTTCTCGGCCGCGGCGAGATACGCCTTGCTTCGTTTTGCCATTTTGTCTGTGTCCTTGTCGGTGTTCAGATGTGGTTGTCGGGCCTGGCCGGCCCTCCCACGTGTGCTATCTCGACTCTCGATGAGCTGCCGGATCCCAGATCGAATCCGCTAGCTATGACGCCGAACTCAGCCTTCGACGGTGATGCCCATCGAACGCGCGGTACCCGCGATGATCTTGGCCGCCTGCTCGACATCGTTGGCGTTCAGATCTTCCTGCTTGGTCTTGGCGATCTCGCGGACCTGGTCCATGGTCACCTTGGCCACCTTGAGACGGTGCGGTTCCGCCGAGCCCTTCTGCACACCCGCGGCCTTGAGCAGCAGCTTGGCGGCAGGCGGAGTCTTCAGCTTGAAGTCGAAGGACCGGTCCTCGTACACCGAGATCTCGACCGGGATGACGTTGCCACGCTGCGACTCGGTCGCGGCGTTGTACGCCTTGCAGAACTCCATGATGTTGACGCCGTGCTGACCGAGCGCGGGCCCGACCGGAGGAGCCGGGTTCGCCTGGCCGGCCTGGATCTGAAGCTTGATGATCCCGGCGAGCTTCTTCTTCTTGGGGGGCATCTTTCTTTCCTAGGTGTTTGTTGTCCTTGCTCTTTGCAAGTCGTGGTGTTGGATCTTCGACCGGGCAGATTCACCCCGCCGCTGTCGGAACTGGTCTAGATCTTCGCGACCTGGGTGAACGCCAGCTCGACCGGGGTCTCGCGACCGAAGATCGACACGAGCACCTTGAGCTTCTGCTGTTCGGCGTTGACCTCGGAGATGCTGGCGGGCAGCGTCGCGAAGGGGCCGTCCATCACGGTCACCGACTCGCCGACCTCGAAGTCGACCTCGATGACCGGCTTCGGCGCGATGTCGCCGCCGGTGGCGTCAGCGCTTGCCGCGGCGGCGGGCTTCTTCTGCTGCTGCGCGGCTGGGACCAGGAACTTCACCACGTCGTCGATGGAAAGCGGCGACGGACGGGAGGTAGCGCCCACGAATCCGGTGACACCGGGAGTGTTACGCACCGCGCCCCACGACTCGTCGTTGAGTTCCATCCGGACCAGGATGTAGCCGGGGAGGACCTTGCGATTGACGTGCTTGCGCTGACCGTTCTTGATCTCGGTGACTTCTTCGGTCGGCACCTCGACCTGGAAGATGTAGTCCTCGAGGTCCAGGTTCTGCACACGGGTCTCGAGGTTGGCCTTCACCTTGTTCTCGTAGCCCGCGTACGAGTGGATGACATACCAGTCGCCGGGGGCACGCCGCAGCGCGGCCTTCATCTCGGCGACGGGGTCCGCGGGCTCGGCATCGACAGGAGCGGCGGGGGCGGATTCAGCGGGCTCCGATTCCTCGACCACGGTCTCCTCGGTCGCGAACTCCTCGACGGAGTCGGGCTCGGCCACCGCGTCGTCGACCGGGAACTCGTTGTGTGTGTCGTTCTCCGGGGTGCTCACTGGGGCACTCGCTTCCTGTGTCGTCACGTACATCCTCTGCGTGCCGGGCCGGGCGCGCGGCGAAATGCTTCCGCCCGTGTCCGCCCCGGGATCGGCTACCGGCGTCGGCGTCGTTCAGCTAGCCGAACAGCCAGTTGACACCTTTGATGAACGCCAGATCCAACCCGCTGATGAACGCGACCATAAAAATCACGAACACCAGAACAACGCTCGTATAGGTGACCATCTGCTTCCGGTTGGGCCAGATCACCTTGCGCAGTTCCGCGATGACCTCACGCAGAAACCTGATCAAACGCTTGAACGGATTACCCGCCTTCTTGCGTTCGGCCCGATCGGTTGTCTTGGCTGCCTTCCGCGACGGCCGGTCGAGTGTGGCGACCCCGCCATTGTCGATCTGCGAGGGCGAGGCACTGCGGGCCCGCCGGGCGGACCGCTTGCCGCTCGGTCGAGTCGCTGCGGCGGTGTCATCGCCATTGTCGGCCGCATGCGCGCCGTGGCGAGTGTCCCGCTCGTCGCTCACGCCTTCTCCTCGCTGCGCTCGTCGTCGGCGTGCGTGATGCGCGCAGTGCCAATGGCTCGCTCGCTACGCTCGCTCATGCCTGCGCCTCGCTGGCGCTCGGCTCCGGCACGAGCGAACGCTCGGCTGCGTCCATTGTTCGCTCGCTGCGCTCGCTCACGGGTCGATCCTCTCTCGTCGCTGGCATCCAGGGCAGGGGCGACAGGACTTGAACCTGCAACCTGCGGTTTTGGAGACCGCTGCTCTGCCAGTTGAGCTACGCCCCTTCGGTTGGACGGCGTCGGCTGTCCCAACCTCTGTTCGATATTCAGTTGTGCACTGGTGTCACACAACACGCGCGCCACTCCGGCAGTTGCCGGCCCCGTCGGCGATCCGCACGGATCGCCTGGAACCAGCCCTACAGAGCAGCGCGCAGCGGCTGGTGACCCCAGAAACCTGAGTCTACGTCACCGTGCGCAACATTAGCCAATCAGGGTCGCCGGACCAGGTCAGGCCAGCTGCACGGTCGCGGTCGCGCGGCCGAAGATCTTCTTTCCCGCCGACTTCGCAACGATCGCGACGACTGCGGTCCTGGTCTCCGGATCGACCGACTTCACCTTACCCGTGTACTCCACCTCGGCGGCCTCGTCGGTACCCACGTAGACCGGGCTGGTGAAGCGCACGTTGTATTCCTTGACCGCGCCGGGATCACCGAGCCATGAGGTGATGAAACCGCCGCCGAGGCCCATGGTGAGCATGCCGTGTGCGACCACGTTGTCCAGGCCGACCAGCTTTACGACCTCGTCGCTCCAGTGGATCGGGTTGGCATCACCCGAGACGCCCGCGTAGTTCACCAGATCGCCGCGGGTGAGCCGGACCGTGCGCGGGGGCAATTCGTCGCCGACCAAGACATCCTCGAACCGAATCGCGTGCTTGGTAGGCACCACCGCGGGGACCACCAGGGCCGACTCAGGCGGCGCGGCGACAGACGGAGTGCTGCGTGGGTGATGGCCCGGCGCCTCTTCGCCGATGCCGTGCATGAGGACGTTGCGGACGGCGGCGTTGAGGTTGGGGTCGATGTCGGCACCGCTGCGGCCGACGAGTGTGGTGTAGGTGGTGAGCACCAGCTCGTCGTTCTGCGCGGTGACGATGTTCTTGGTGACGATGATGTCGCCGCCGAAGGCCTGCCGGAACGAGTGCAAGTGGACGTCGCAGGTGAGCTGGTCGCCGACCTTGATGGGGCGGTGGAACTCGAGGATCTGGTCGGTCTGCATGATCTGGCTGAGGTCGTAACCGGTGACGACCTCTTCGAACAGCTTCCGTTGGGCCAGAATCCCGACCAAAGAGATGAAGGTGAGCGGCGCGAGCAGGTTGTCGTAGCCGTACTCCTGCGCGACGTCCTCGTCCCAGTGCACCGGGTGGTAGTCCTGCACAGCGCGCGCGTATTCGCGCGCCTTCTCACGGCCGACCTCGTAGTAGTCGTCGACGCGGTAGTGGTGACCGACCATCTGCGCGGCGTGTGCCGCGGGATCGAATGCCTCGCCCGTCTGGACCGCTTCGTATGTACCGGTGTTGATTGTCACGGGAGGACTGTACCTATCTGACCCCGTCACCCGGAGTCTGCGGAGCGCTCACCACCGCACCCACACCGTGAAAATGCGTCAGGGCCGGACTTATGTCCGGCCCTCGCGGTACCACGGCCCGAGATAACCGGGATGTGGTCCCGGCCTTACACCACGCGGTAGTTCACGCGTGTGGGACTAGCGGGATTCGCGGTGTGCCCGGTGCGTACCGCAGTTCGGGCAGAACTTCTTCAGCTCCAGCCGGTCCGGGTCGTTACGCCGGTTCTTTTTGGTGATGTAGTTGCGATGTTTGCACTGCTCGCAGGCCAAGGTGATCTTTGGCCGGACATCGGTGGACTTCGCGGCCACGATATGCCTTCTTTCCGGTACCTGATGGGCTTAATCGGTTGTGGTAGCGATGGCCGGACTTGAACCGGCGACACAACGATTATGAGTCGTTTGCTCTACCGACTGAGCTACACCGCCACGGCGTCGCATTGTCGTGGTGCCGCGCCCAACTCCCGCAACTACAGGAGCGATGCCGAGTCGGTCACCACCGGCAATCCGGCGAGCCCCCTAACGGAATCGAACCGTTGACCTTTTCCTTACCATGGAAACGCTCTGCCGACTGAGCTAAGGGGGCATGACTGCTGCCGCACCGAGCTCCAAAAGCCCGACCTCAGCGCGGCGAAGTCTTGAACGAGGTTACACACTCACCGGTCGCACCACCAAACCGCGTGGTCAAAGCTGTGATTTCGGCTGCGGACCCAGCATATTCGAGAGCCAAGCGAACACGACAGCGACAGGCCGGAGGGGTAACCCACACCGACGTAAGCCCGGTACCCCCACCAACCTGAGCCGTAACCCACACCGACCCCCACACCCCACACCCACACCGACGTGACCAACGCAACCACTCGAAAGGGGGGGTTCCGGGGGGCGAAGCCCCGCCGGGCGGGGCGTGGGGGTTGCACCCCCACAAAAACAGACGAAGTGAGCCCTGTACGCGCTTTGTGCGTACAGGGCTCACCTAGCGAACGAAGTGGCAGGTGTAGGATTCGAACCTACGTAGGCTTTCACCGACAGATTTACAGTCTGCTCCCATTGGCCGCTCGGGCAACCTGCCATTCACGCTTGTTCTGCGCGCTGAGCAGAATACATCGAACCCGCACCCCTAATGCAAACCGGCTGGCTATCGGCCATGCCGGGCGACTAACCTCGGGTCTCCGGGTAGAACTGACGATGGCCGGAAACATCCGGTTGTAGTGACCCGTCGGACCGTCAGGACAGGAGCGCAGTGTGGCTGATTCGTCTTTCGATGTTGTGAGCAAGGTCGACCGGCAGGAGGTCGACAACGCCCTGCATCAGGCGGAGAAGGAGCTCAACACCCGCTACGACTTCCGCGGAACCGGCGCGTCGATCGAATGGTCCGGCGAGGACAAGATCGTGCTCACCGCCGAGGCGGAGGAGCGCGTCAAGGCCGCGCTGGAGGTCTTCAAGGAGAAGCTGATCCGCCGCGACATTTCGCTGAAGGCGTTCGACGCGGGCGAGCCCGCCGCGTCCGGCAAGGTGTACCGGATCACCGGTTCGCTGGTGCAGGGCATTGACGCAGAGCATGCGAAGAAAATCTCCAAGAAGATCCGCGACGAGGGGCCGAAGGGTGTGAAGGCGCAGATCCAGGGCGAGGAGCTGCGGGTGAGCAGCAAGAAGCGCGATGACTTACAGGCCGTCATCTCCCTGTTGAAGAGCGAGGATTTCGGCATCGCGCTCCAGTTCGTCAACTACCGCTGACCGCTATCGGGTCGTAACGCGGCCGGGTCCGCCGCGTTCAGGGTTTCGACAAGCGTGTCTTCCTCGTAGCTGAAGTGGTTTTCCAATTCTGTTGCGAGGCGGTCGAATTCGGTACGCAACCGAGCCGCGTCTCCAGACTCTCCGGTGTCGAGCAGCTCGCGTAGCTCTGTCAGCGCCGTGGCCACGACACCATGTTCGCGCTGCAGCCGGTCCACCACGGGCGCCAGCTCGGGATGCAGGCGGACCAGCGCAGGAAAAACGCCGTCCTCGCTGGTGTGGTGCTCGTGCAGCGCGCTACAGAACGCGGCGCAGTGCGTGCGCAGCTCCTGCGGCAGAGTCGGCTTCGCGACGGCGTCCGGTGCGTTCGAATGTCTGTCGAGACCGGCTCGGACGGTGGCGAGATCGCGGCGCAGCTGCGCATGCACCTGCCGCAGATGGTCGCCGATCGCCGCGGCGCGCTGCCGGGTGGCCGATTCGGGCGAGCCGGATACTGCGAGCGCGCCCCCGATACCCGCCGCGATGGTCGCGGTCGCGCCTGCGCTCACCAGGAATCGACGCCTGCCCAGTCCGGGGCGAACGAGGGGACGCAACGCGACCACCGGGATGACCCGGTCGGTCGCTGCCTGATAGGCGTCGAACGCAACGTCGTCGCTCGCCTGCGCGGCATAGGCGCGATCACGTTCCACGCCCTCCAGGATCGAGGCGCTCGCGGTGTAGGTCTCGATCCCCTTCTCCGCGCTGATCTCGACGGCGACTTCCGGATTCGCCTGCACGTTGTAGAACCAGGCCGGGTGAGTGTCGGCGCCGGCGTTGGAGCCGAACACCAGAAGGCGATCTGCGTCGCGGCGGTAGACCACGGGCACGGTGTGCGGGCGACCGGTGCGGGCGCCGATGGTGGTGAGCAGCATGAGCGGCGCTCCTTCGAACATCCCGCCGACCTTCCCCCCGTTCGCACGGAACTCCGCGATGATCGCCCGGTTGAATTCGCCTGGCCTGATCTGCTCCGGATCGGTCATGTCCGACGCCCCTTCGTGGTGCCGCACGCACGCCGCGACGGCTGGTTATAGCCTGATGATTGAGCGCAATTTTGCTTTGCAAGCAAAATACCTTTGCAAGCAAAGGTTATTGAAAGGTGTGCGGTATGTCAATCGAAGAGCGGACGGGACTTGGTGTCGACGAGGGCATCCGCACCCTGCTGCTTCTCATGCCGAGGGTGGTCGGACGAGCGAAGAAGCTGGGCGTCCCGAAGGAGCTGGAATCGTTCTCGCTCGCACCGCGGCACCTGTCGCTGCTGGCCAACCTGGTGTTCGACGGTCCGACCACGGTGACCGACCTCGCCGCACGTCTGGAGGTGGCGCCGACGACGGTGAGCCTCATGGTCGGCGAACTGAGCAAACAGGACGTGCTCGAGCGCGGCGCGGATCCTGACGATCGCAGGCGCACCATTGTCGGCATCGCACCCGCGCACGAGAAATCAGTGCACAAGTGGCTGGGCCGCAGTGCACGAGCCTGGCGGACGGTGCTGGAGCCGCTGACACCGGAGCAGCGGCAGTTGTTCGTCGAGACGTTCCGCGCCTACGAAGAAGAGCTCGCCGCGGACGAATGACGAGCGGGTCTCAGTAGCGGCGCGGACCGCCCGCCATCTCCTCGAGGCGGGCGATGCGGTCGGCCATGGGCGGGTGCGTGGAGAACCAGCGCGCGGCCCGCTCGCCGGCGCGGAAGGGGTTGGCGATCATCAGGTGCGATTGCGCTGTCAGCTGTGGCTCCGGCGGCAGCGGAGCTGCTTGGACGCCGCGCTCCAGTTTGCGCAGAGCGGAGGCGAGGGCCAGCGGGTCACCCGTGAGCTCGGCGCCGGACTGGTCGGCCTGGTACTCACGCGAGCGGGAAACGGCCAGTTTGATCAGGGTCGCGGCGATCGGGCCGAGCAGCGATATCAGCAGCACGCCCAGGATGTTCGGAGCTTCACCATTGCGGTTACCTCCGAACATGGACGCGAAGAAGGCCAAGTTGGCCAGGCCGGAGATGACGGCCGCGAGCGCGCCGGCGATCGAGGAGATGAGAATGTCGCGGTTGTAGACGTGTGAGAGCTCATGGCCGAGCACGGCGCGCAACTCTCGCTCATCGAGGATCTGCAGGATGCCGCTGGTGCAGCAAACCGCGGCATGCCGGGGACTACGGCCGGTGGCGAAGGCGTTGGGCGCGTTGGTCGGACTGATGTACAGCCGCGGCATCGGCTGGCGTGCGGCGGTAGCCAGCTCGCGCACTGTCCGATAGATGACCGGCGCCTCCAGCTCGCTGACCGGCTGCGCATGCATCGCCTTCAACGCGATCTTGTCGCTGTTGAAGTACGCGTACGCGTTCATACCTACCGCCAGCAGGATCGCCAGGACCAGGATCGTCGGGCTGCGGAACAGTGCACCCGCGAACACGATCAACGCCGAGAGGCCGACCATCAGCCCGAAGGTCTTCAGTCCGTTCGCATACCCGTGCCCGTGCATAAGTCTCCCTTGCCAACTCCCCCATTCACCGAGTTGCCCTTACAGCAACTCAACGACAGAAGCCCCGGACAGAGTTCCGGTGCGGCCACACCTTGCACCACTCCGACCACACATCACATTCGCGGCTCGAAACACCTCGGAACCACCACGGCCCAACCCCGGACCACACTGCGGATTCCCACGTCACCTACCGGCACAGCACCTTCCCAGAACACAAAGCGCAAATCTCACCTGCCCACCCACGCAACCGCACCCCTCCCAGCCCACACAGCGCGAGCCTTACGAGCGCGCCCGCACGGCCGAATATTCAGCCCACGCGGTCGATGGTGTAGCGGACCAGCCGCTCGAGTGCGTCGTTGGCCGGGCCACCTGGCAGCACGGACAGCTCGGTGTGTGCGATGTCGGCGAAACTTTGCAGCTTTTCTTTGGCCAGCACCATGCCGCGGGAGTGGGCGAGCAGCTCGAGCGCCTCCTCGACCTCGTCGTCGGTCTCCAGTGGGCGGGCGAGCAGCTTGCGTAAGCGGTCTCCTTCGGCTCCCTCTTCACGCAGCGCGTACAGCACCGGCAGGGTGTGCACCCCCTCGCGGAGATCGGTGCCGGGAGTCTTGCCGGACTGCTCGGAGGCCGAGGAGATGTCGATGATGTCATCGGAGATCTGGAAGGCGGTGCCCACGGCGTCGCCGAGGCGGGCCAGCCGCTCGACATGCTCGGCTTCGGCCCCGGAGAAGGTGCCGCCGAATCGCCCGGAGGCGGCGATCAGCGAACCGGTCTTCTCCCACACCACACGCAGGTAGTGCTCGACCGGGTCCTGGGATGTGCGGGCGCCCATGGTCTCGCGCATCTGACCGGTCACCAGTTCGGCGAAGGTCTCGGCGATGATGCGCACCGCGTCGGGCCCGAGTGTCGATGTGAGCCGAGAGGCGTGCGCGAACAGGTAGTCCCCCGCAAGGATGGCAATGCTGTTGCCCCAGCGCGCGTTCACGCTCGATGCGCCGCGGCGCATCGGCGCCTCGTCCATCACGTCGTCGTGGTACAGCGTGGCGAGGTGCACCAGTTCGACGACGGTGCCCGCCGTGATCAACGCGGGATCGCTCGGGCGCGGGCCGAGCTGCCCGGTGAGGATGGTGAACAGTGGCCGGAATCGCTTGCCGCCCGCCTTGGTCAGATGCAGCGCGGCTTCCAGCAGGAAATCCTCGCCGTCGGACAGCTCGTCGACCAAGAGCTTCTCAACCTCGTCCAGGCCGTCACGCACCGTCGCGGCGAGCTCGAGGTCGACGAGATCGACCCCGGCCACCACCGTGCTCAGTTCGCTCACGACTTCAGCTCGCTGACGGTCGCTTCCGTCGTGCGCCCCGCGCGCTGTGCCTATTTTTCGCTCGCTGCGCTCGCTCATGGCCGATGTGCTCATTTCTTCTCCCAGCGATGCGTCCGACCCCACGGTAGAGAACCTAGCGTGTCCCCGGCAGATGGCCCATGAACACCGTCACTCTGCGGGGGATCAGACACTTTCGCACACCTTCGACCGTGGTCATCGATCGGACGCGCCGTGACCGCGTCGACGTGCTGGAGACTGCCCTGCGAGTATTGAGCCCATGGGTTCACCGGAAGTCACTCCCGCAGGCGGCGACCGAGACGCGTTGCCCGCCGAGGCAGAGGTGCTGGTCGTCGGCGCGGGCCCGGCCGGATCGGCTTCGGCTGCCTGGGCCGCGCGGGCGGGCCGGGACGTGCTACTGGTCGACTCCGCCGTCTTTCCTCGGGACAAGACCTGCGGTGACGGCCTGACTCCGCGCGCGACCGCCGAACTGGAACATCTCGGCCTCGGCGACTGGGTGCGCGCACACACCGTCAACCATGGTCTCCGTATGACCGGCTTCGGACGCGAGGCACTCCTGACTTGGCCGGGCGGGTCCTTCCCGACATACGGAAGTGCCGTTCCGCGCACCGAGCTCGATGACAAGCTGCGCGAGACCGCGGTGAAATCCGGTGCGCGGATGCTCGACGGCACCAAGGTGGTCGATGTCACCCGCGAAGGCGACCGGGTCACGGGGGTGACAGTGCGCACCGGCGACGGCATCCGGACAATCACATGCCGGACGCTGGTGGTCGCGGACGGCGTGCGCTCGCCGGTCGGGCGGCTCCTGGGACGCACCTGGCACCGGCAGTATGCCTACGGCACCGCGGCCCGTGCTTACATCAAGTCCGGTCGCAGCGCCGACCAGTGGATCACTTCGCATCTGGAGTTGCGCGATGCCTCCGGCGACCTGGTCCCCGGCTACGGCTGGGTCTTCCCGCTCGGCAACGGCGAAGTCAATATCGGCGTCGGGTCGCTGGCAACCCAGCAGCGGCCTTCGCATATCGCGCTCAAGCCGCTCCTGGCGCACTACACGATGCTGCGCAGGGAGGAATGGCAGTTCGAGGGTTCGTTGCGCGCGGTGGCCTCGGCGCTGTTGCCCATGGGCGGCGCGGTCTCGCACGTCGCCGGGGGTAATTGGGTGCTGGTCGGCGACGCGGCGGGTTGTGTGAACCCGCTCAACGGGGAAGGGATCGACTACGGCCTGGAGGGCGGTCACATGCTGGCCGAGCTGCTGGCCGAGCCGGACTTCACGGCGATCTGGCCGCAGCTGCTGCGGACTCGCTACGGCCGCACTTTCTCGGTCGCGCGCCGGATCGCGGGGCTGGCGACCCATCCCCGCATGGTTCCGGTGGGCGGGCCTCCGGTGATGCGCTCGAAGTACTTGCAGCGCACCGCTGTTCGAGTGATGGGCAACCTGGTGACCGACGAGGACGTGGACCTGACCGCGCGGGCCTGGCGCGCCGCGGGCCGGGCGTCCCTACGCTTCGACGAACTGCAACCGTTCGCATAGGCCTGGGTAGGCACTATGGGCGCCCAACCGGCGCGGGGACTACCGACGTTGTACCTGCTTCCGCACCTCCGCCGAGCTCGAGACCTCGCGGACCGTCACTACGCGGATCCGCTGAACCTGGACGGGTTGGCGGCGGCCGCCGGGGTGTCCAAATATCACTTCCTGCGCGCCTTCGCCGCGGTGTACGGCCTGACCCCGGCCGCGTATCTGGCCGAGCGACGCATCGAGCGCGCACAGGATCTGCTCCGCGCGACGAACCTCACCGTCACCGAGGTCTGCATGTTGGTCGGCTACAGCAGCCTTGGCTCGTTCAGCAGCAAGTTTCGCCAACTGGTCGGGGTCACACCCTCGAAATATCAGGCGAAGTTCGCCGACGGCGCCCCGCGTATTCCAGGCTGTTTCGTCTTCATGCACGGCCTGTCGGATCGCAAGCCGCCCCCCTGAAGGACGACACCGCAATTTCGGAGAAGCGCCGGGCCGGACACCCGCCATAGCCTGGTCGCATGACGACGATTACAAATGTGTCCTTGGTCACGGTGTACGTCACGGATCAGGACGAAGCCAAGCAGTGGTACCTCGACAAACTGGGATTCATCGAGACCGCCGATGTCACGATGGGCGACAACGGCTTCCGCTGGGTCACCGTCGCGCATCCCGCGCATCCGGAGTTGGAGATCACGCTGATGATCCCGGGCCCGCCGCTGGAGGAGAACTACGCCGAGGCGGTCCGGCGCGCGCTGGCCAACGGCACGCACGGCTCCCTTGGCCTGCGGACCGAGAACTGCCAGAAGACCTTCGAGGAGCTCACCGCCAAGGGTGTGGAGTTCATCCAGCCGCCTGCCGAGCGGCCATACGGGACGGAAGCGGTCATCCGGGACAACTCGGGAAACTGGCTGGTGCTGGTGGAGAGGAAGGAGTACTCCCCGGAGGACTTCGCGTAACTTGCGCCCGCGCCGGCGCCCCGGCACGGGCCCAGAAACAGAGCCTGACTCGTGCTGGGGCGACAAGCGAAGTTACCGAGACGCTCAGCCGTTCTGCCGAGCCGCGAACCACTCTTCGATGAATCTGCGCTCGCCGTCGAGGGCCCGGTGCTGCAGCTGCTCGGCGAGCGGCTCGATGGCTCTGCCGACCACGGGCACCTTGACCCGCACGGTGCCGACCACCTCGATCTCGGAACCCTCTGCGGTGGAATGCATTTCGTATGTACCGGACATCTCGGTATCGATCCCGCCACTGCTGGCCTCGAAGGTGCCCTTGGCCACATCGCCGTCGAGGGCTCGCCAGTTGTCGGTGCGGAAGAAGGTCAGCTCGCTCTTGAGCACTCTGCGTACAAGGCCGGGAATTTTCTCCCCTGGTGCCTTTTCGGTCATGTGGATGCGGATGGTTCCCGCGCCGTCGGGATGCGACAGGTCGATGGTCGCGGTCTCGGACTCGGCGAAGCGCGCACGCCAGACGTCGTCGGTGGTGAGTGCCCGGTGGAGATCTTCGACCGGGACGGTGTAAGACACGGTGAAGCTGAATTTGCGGGACATGGCCGTCACCGTAGCCGAGCCGGTCGGTAGCCTGTGGCGGTGTCGGAAACCAGCCAGTCCGCAGGCCGGTCGATCCGCCTGCGGCGGGCCAGGATCGGGGTACTGACCGCCGCGACGGTGGTCAGCGTGCTCGTCGCGCTGCTGGTGCTCGCCGCGTGGCGCAACGACTATCTGATCAGCTCCGACAAGGGCAGCACCACTGCCGAGGTGCTCTCGGCGGGGCGGCTGCGGTCGGCGGTCATGTACGTCACTCCGGACGGCGAGACGCACAATCCGAAGGTCGGCGTCCTGTATCCGACCAACCTGACCGCGGGGGAGCGTATCCGCGTGGAGTACAGCCGCAGCGACCCCGACCTGGTGCGCGTGGAAGGCCGTGACGTGCGTGTCGCCATACCACCAGCCCTTTCGGTCCTCGTCGCGGTCTGGTTGCTCGTGCTCCCCGCACTGTGGCTGGTCATCCGCGCGGGTCGACGCAGACCCGCGTCGGTGGGCTGACGCTGGCGACAGTTCGCCGGAACTTTCCGTGCCCTTCACGCTGATGTGGCGGCGCGGTGCGATGTGGCGGTCAGCCTGGGAGAGTGCGTGTAGCGATCGTCGCGGAGTCGTTTCTGCCGAATATGAACGGCGTCGTCAACTCCGTGCTGCGGGTGCTCGAGCACCTGGACCGGCACGGCCACGACGCGCTGGTCATCGCGCCGGACACCCCGCGCGGCCTCCCGCCCGCCCCGCGCACGCATGAGCGCTTTCCGGTGTACCGGGTGCCCGCGTTGATGGTGCCCAAGGTCAGCTCCCTACCGGTCGGGCTGCCGCAGCCGGGCATCGTTTCGGCCATCGCCGACTTCGACGCCGATGTGGTGCACCTGGCCTCGCCGTTCCTGCTCGGCGCCGGGGGTCTCGCCGCTGCGCTGCGCTTGGACCTACCGACGGTCGCGGTCTATCAGACCGATGTCGCCGGGTTCGCCAAGAGCTATGGCCTGGGACTGGCGAGCCGGGCGGCGTGGGGCTGGACGCGACGCATCCACGAGAGCGCCACACGCACTCTCGCCCCCTCCAGGACCGCCGCCGAGGACCTGGCCGGGCATGGCATCCCGCGTGTGCACCGGTGGGGCCGCGGGGTGGATATCGCCCGCTTCACGCCATCGGCCCGGTCCGAGCGGCTACGCGACACCTGGCGCCGTGGGCGGGAAAAGCTGCTGGTCGGCTTCGTGGGGCGGCTCGCGCCCGAGAAGCACATCGAACGGCTTTCGGTGCTCGGAGCCGATCCCGACATCCAGCTGGTGATCGTCGGCGACGGGCCGGAGCGTCGACGGCTGGCCCGCATGATGCCGAGCGCTGTGTTCACCGGGGAGCTCGGCGGCGACGACCTGGCGCGGGCATACGCGAGCCTGGACGTGATGGTGCACGCCGGCGAGCACGAGACGTTCTGCCAGGGCGTGCAAGAAGCGCTGGCCTCGGGCGTCCCGGTGATCGGCCCCGACGCGGGCGGTCCGCGCGATCTGATCGCGCACTGCCGCAACGGCTATCTCCTCCCGGTGGACCGGTTTCGCGAGCTGTTACCGAGCGCCGTCGCGGCGCTGCGCGATCCCGCGCTGCGCAGCAGGTTCGCCGGGGCCGGCAGGAAGTCGGTACTGCCTCGCACCTGGCCCGCAGTCTGCACGGAGCTGATAGGGCACTACGCCGATGTGGCCGAAACGCGAATTCGGTTGCCGCATACGGCCTGAACCGTGCTTGTCACCGCGGCGCGCGCGACGTGATTGATCACTCGTCGTGCCAGGCTGGGTGCGTCTCAGAGGGCAAGTTAGTGTCATGGGCGTGGCGAAAACGCAATCGAATCGAGCCTCGCTCGACAAGCAGCCGCACGAGGTCGCGTCGATGTTCGACGGTGTCGCGCGGCGATACGACCTGACCAACACGGTGATCTCCGGGGGTCAGGATCGCTACTGGCGCTGGGCGACCCGCAGGGCACTCGCGCCACGGCCGGGCGAGCGGCTGCTCGACCTCGCGGCCGGGACCGGTGTGTCCACTCTGGAGCTGCGGAAATCCGGCGCGTGGTGCCTCGCCGCCGACTTCTCACAGGGCATGCTCGCAGCTGGCCGGTTCCGCCGGGTGCCGATGGTGGCGGCCGACGCGATGGCGCTGCCGTTCGCCGACGATTCGTTCGACGCGGTGACCATCTCGTTCGGGCTCCGCAACATCGTCGACAGCGATCTCGCGCTGCGTGAGATGCTCCGGGTGACCAAGCCAGGCGGCAGACTGGTGGTGTGCGAGTTCTCCACACCGGTCGTCCCGATGTTCCGCACGGCCTACATGGAATACCTGATGAAGACGCTGCCCAAGGTGGCGCGCGCCGTCAGCAGCAATCCCGACGCGTACGTCTACCTCGCCGAATCCATCCGGGCGTGGCCGAATCAGCGCCAGCTCGCGATGCGGATCGCCGCCAACGGCTGGTCGTCGGTGAAATGGCGTAACCTCACCGGCGGCGTCGTTGCCCTGCATCGGGCGTACAAACTCGGCTGATCCGCCAGACTCCGATCACACCTCACCAGCAGGTTGTTTCACGGTGAGGAGGAATGTCACCTGCCGATAACGCGGGGTAAATCCGGCGCAATCGACGGTCAGCATGATCGGAGACATGTCTGACGCAGTGACGAGCCGCAGCGGCGGCACCGCCCGAACGGCGTGCTCGTACTGCGGCGTCGGCTGCGGGATCACAGTGCAGACCGCGCCCGGCGACGCGGGTCATCCGGTGATCGCCAAGGTCAGCGGGGACAAAATGCACCCGGCCAACGCGGGAAGGCTGTGCACCAAGGGGGCGACGCACGCCGAGTTGATGCGCACCACCGGACGCATGGAGACCGCCTACCGACGTTCCGAGCGCGGCCAAGTCCCGGTGCCGTTTCCGGTCGACGAGGCCGTGCACGAGGCGGCGACTCGGCTGCGGGCCATCCTGGACGAGCACGGTCCGGACGCCATCGCACTGTACGTCTCGGGGCAGATGTCGCTCGAGGCGCAGTACCTCGCCACCAAACTCGCCAAGGGATACCTGCGCACTGTGCACATCGAGGCCAACTCGCGGCTGTGCATGGCCAGCGCAGGGACCGGATACAAGCAGTCGCTCGGCGCGGACGGGCCGCCTGGCTCCTATGACGACTTCGAGCACGCCGACCTGTTCTTGGTGATCGGCGCCAACATGGCCGACTGTCATCCGATCCTTTTCCTGCGCATGGCCGAGCGACTAGAAGCGGGTGCGAAGCTGATCGTGGTCGACCCACGCCGCACCGATACCGCCGCGCGGGCCGACCTCTTCCTGCAGATCGCGCCGGGCACGGATCTCGCGCTGCTGAACGGATTGCTGCATCTGCTGGTCGACAACGGCGACATCGATGTGGAGTTCATCGCCGCCCAGACCGAAGGCTGGGACGCGATGCCGGAATTCCTCGCCGACTATCCGCCGCAGCGGGTCGCCGAGATCACCGGACTCGCCGAAGCCGACATCCGTACCGCCGCCCGGTGGATCGGCGAGGCGGGCGAATGGATGTCGCTGTGGACGATGGGACTCAACCAGTCCACGCACGGCACCTGGAACACCAACGCGCTGTGCAACCTGCACCTGGCCACCGGCGCCATCTGCCGTCCGGGCAGCGGTCCGTTCTCGCTCACCGGGCAGCCGAACGCCATGGGCGGACGCGAGATGGGCTACATGGGGCCGGGGCTGCCCGGCCAGCGCAGCCTGCTCTCGCCCGCCGACCGCACGTTCGTAGAAACCGCGTGGGGTCTCGAACCCGGCACGCTGCGCACCGAGGCCGGGCCTGGCACGATCGAAATGTTCCGCGGGCTGGCCGAGGGGAAGATCCGGGCGGCGTGGATCATCTGCACCAACCCCGTCGCCACCGTGTCGAATCGGAAGACGGTGATCGCGGGACTGGAAGCCGCCGAGCTGGTGATCGCCCAGGACGCCTACACCGAGACCGCGACCAACGCCTACGCCGACCTGCTGCTGCCCGCCACACTGTGGGCGGAAGCCGATTCCGTGATGGTGAATTCGGAACGCAGCCTCACCCTGCTGCGGCAGTCGGTCCCACCGACCGGCGACGCCCGGCCCGATTGGCGGCTCATCGCCGACATCGCCACCGCCATGGGGTTCCCCGGCTTCGACTTCCCCTCCAGTGCCGATGTTTTCGCGGAGATCGGCCGGTTCGCCAACCCGTCCACCGGCTACGACCTGCGCGGTATGAGCTACGAGGCGCTGCGCGAAGGGCCGATGCAGTGGCCCTGCGCGGAGCCCGAACACAGACGAAACCCGATCCGATACCTGAACGACGGTGTCAGCCAAGATCTTTTCGTCGACGAGAACGGGCATCGGCCCCGGCTTGCCTTCGCCACGCCCAGCCGCCGAGCCGTGTTCTGGCCGCGCCCGCACATGTTGCCGGAGGAGATGCCGGACGACGACTACCCTTTCCTGCTCAACACCGGCCGAGTGCAACACCAGTGGCACACGATGACCAAGACCGGCAAGATCGACAAGCTGACCAAGCTGAACGGCACGCCGTTCGTCGAGGTGCATCCCGCCGATGCCGAGCGACTCGGTCTGCGCGCGGGAGACCAGCTCGAGATCGCCTCACGCCGAGGGAGAGCCGTCCTGCCGGTGCAGGTCAGCGACCGGGTTCGCCAGGGTGACTGCTTCGTTCCGTTCCATTGGAACGACGAGCAGGGTGAATACCTGACCATCAACGCGGTCACCAACGACGCGGTCGACCCGGTGTCGCTACAGCCGGAGTTCAAGGCGTGTGCGGTGGCCTTGCGTCGGGTCGCGGCCGTGCCGGAGGCTCCGGCCGCGTTTCCCGGGGCACCATCAGCACACCCGCTGGCGGCCGTGCTCGGCCTCGACAGTGCGACCGCGCCCACGCTCAGCGAGACCGAACGCATCTACATGAGCGGATATTTGGCTGCGCTGCAATCAATTCCGGTAACCGGTCAGCCGGTCCTTCCGGAGTCGGCTCCGATGTCGGCGCACAGCAGGCTCTGGATCGACGGGTTGCTGGCCGGAATGTACTCGCGCGGCGCGGCAGGCTCGGCACCCCAGACGAGCGACCCGGACGGCGGCGCGATCACCGTGCTGTGGGCGTCGCAGACCGGCACCGCGGAAGAATTCGCCGCGCGCGCCGCTGCGCGCTTGGCCGAGGATGGTTTCCGCCCCAGGCTGCTCGACCTGGATTCTTGCGAGCCGAGCGCGGTGAGCGGCGACGTGCTGGTGATCAGCAGCACCTTCGGCGACGGCGGTCCGCCGGACAACGGCACTTATTTCTGGGATCGGCTGGCCGAGAGCGCGATTCGGCTGACAGACGTGCGGTATGCGGTGTTCGCCCTCGGCGACTCCTCCTACCGCGACTTCTGCGGGTACGGCCGCAAACTCGACGAGAAGTTCGCCGAACTCGGTGCGACGCGGCTGCTTGTGCGCGTCGACAGCGAACCCGACTACGAGGACGCGGCGGCGAGCTGGCTCGATGACGTGCTCGCCACGTTCGGCGACGGTCCACCCAGCTCCCCCACCGATCCGCCGGCACGGACCGGGCGCCCGACGAGCCACGCAGGCGGAGTCGCCACCATGGAGTTGCCGATCGCCGCCCCGGCACTCGGCCGCACCCGCACCAAGCCCGCGCCGTTCACCCGCGCTGCTCCATTGCGCGCGCCGCTGGTGCGCAATCACCTGCTGTCCGGAGGCCGTTCGCCGAAAGAAGTGCGACAGTTCGGGTTCGATGTGACCGGGCTCGACGCCGGCTACGAGGTGGGCGATTCACTCGGTGTCTGGCCGGTGAATTGTTCGTCGCTCGTCACGGAATGGCTCGCGGCCACCGGGCTGGACGGCAGCCGTGTCATCGACGTCGACGACCGCGAGCTGCCGCTCGCCGCGGCGCTGCACACGCACTACGACATCACCAAGGTGAGCCAGGATCTGCTCGGGTTCCTCGCCGACCGCAACCACAGCAACCAGCTCGCCAAACTGCTGCGCAGAGACAATAGGAACGAGCTGGAGAACTACCTGTGGGATCGCCAGGCCGTGGATGTGCTGCGTGATTTCCCGGTGCGCGCGGACCTGGTGGAGTGGCTGGGCACGCTGAAGAAGCTGCAACCGCGCCAGTATTCGATCTCGTCGAGCCCACTGGTCAGCTCGGACGAGGTGCAGCTGACTGTCGGCATTGTGCGCTACGGAGATCCGGCGGCCACCGGTTCAGCGGCCCGGCGCGGCGGGGTGTGCTCAACATTCCTCGCCGATCGGGCAGGCGCCGAAGTCGCGGACGCGGCCGTGCCGATCTTCCTGCAGCGGGCGCCGCACTTCCGCCCGCCCACCGACCCGACAGCACCGATGATCATGGTGGGGCCGGGCACCGGCATCGCACCGTTCCGCGGCTTCCTCCAGGAGCGCAGGGCGCTCGGCTGCACCGGGCGCAACTGGCTGTTCTTCGGCGATCAGCACGCGGCACAGAACTTCTACTACCGCGCCGAGCTGGAGGACATGTTCCGCTCCGGCTTCCTGACCCGACTCGACCTCGCCTTCTCGCGCGACCAGCGAGAGCGGATCTATGTGCAACACCGCATGATCGAGCACGGCGCCGAACTGTGGTCCTGGCTGTGCGATGGCGCCCACTTCTACGTCTGCGGCGACGCAGGCCGCATGGCCGAGGACGTCGACGAAGCCCTGCTGAGGATCGCCCGCATTCACGGCAAACTCGACGAGGACAGCGCTCTCGCCTTCAGAAAGCAGCTGGTCGCCGAAAAGCGTTACGTTCGCGACGTCTACTGAGTTCTGCGCGCGGACGAACCAGGAGGCCTACACCGCGGGTGGGTTCAGGCGGGTGAAGGCGGGGAGACGGTAGTACGGGTAGTAGGGGTAGGGCGGAGTGGTGGCGCCGGCGTTGTCGAGGCGGGCGATCTGGTCGGCGTCGAGTTCCCAGCCGACGGCGCCGAGGTTCTGGCGCAGCTGTTCCTCGTTGCGGGCGCCGACGATGACGGTCGAGACGGTGGGTCGGCGCAACAGCCAGTTGAGGGCGATCTGCGCAACGGTCTTGCCTGTTTCGGCGGCGAGCTCGTCGAGAACATCGACCACGTCGTAGAGCTTTTCGTCATCCACGGGCGGACCGGCCGCGGCCGTCTGGTGCAACCGGCTTCCTTCCGGAAGCGGTTGCCCGCGGCGGATTTTGCCGGTGAGCCTGCCCCACCCGAGCGGACTCCACACGACCGCGCCTACGCCCTGATCCTGCCCGAGCGGCATGAGCTCCCACTCGTAGTCGCGTCCGACCAGCGAGTAGTAGACCTGGTGCGCGACGTACCTGGTCAACCCGCTCCGGTCGGCGGCGGCAAGGGATTTCATCAGCTGCCAGCCCGCGAAGTTCGAGGCGCCGACGTAGCGGATCTTGCCCGAGCGCACCAGATCGTCCAGCGCGGCAACGACTTCCTCCACCGGGGTGCCCGCGTCGAACGCATGCAGCTGGAACAAATCGATGTAGTCGGTGCCGAGCCTGCGCAGCGAGGCCTCCACCGCGCCGATCAGCCTGGCCCGGCCGGAACCGGCGTCCAACGGGCCCGGTCCGGTCGGCAGCGTGGCCTTGGTCGACAGCAGCACCTGATCGCGTCGGCCCTTGACGGCGGCGCCGAGCACCTCTTCGGAAGCGCCGTCGGAGTAGACGTCGGCCGTGTCGAACATGGTGACGCCCGCCTCGAGGCTGATATCGACCAGGCGCCGTGCTTGCTCGGCATCGGTGTCGCCCCAGGCGCTGAACAACTCGCCGCGCCCACCGAAGGTGCCTGCACCGAAGCTCAGGGCCGGGACGAGCAGACCCGAGGCGCCGAGGCGCCGGTACTCCATCTGAGCGTCTACCGTCCGAAGGTTCATGAGACAGCCCTCCTAAAGGATCTATAGTTCCGTTATCGGCTCGAACAGTACACTGACCTCACAGTAAATGAAACTGGAGTTCCGTTATGAAGCAAGACGAAGTCGCGCCCGGTTCAGTCCGCCCCGGTGGACGGACCGCCCGGGTCCGCGAGGCGGTGCTGCGCGTCGCCGGCGACCTGCTCGCCGACCGGGGCTTCGCCCACTTGGACCTCGCCGAGGTCGCAGTGCGGGCCGGGGTCGGCAAAACCACCGTCTACCGCCGCTGGCGCACGCCGACCGGATTGGTCACCGACCTGCTGGTCGACATGGCCGAGCAGTCCGTGCCGCACGCCGATACCGGTTCGCTGCTCGGCGATCTCACCGCCAACGCCCGCCTGGTCGCGAAGACGCTGGCCGACCCCCGCCAGGGCAAGCTCTTCCAGGCGGTCATCGCCGCCGCCACCTGCGATGAGTCCGCCGCCACGGCCTTGCGCCGCTTCTACGACGTGCGGCTCACCGAGTGGTCGGCCTGTGTCGAGGCGGCCGTTGTCCGCGGCGAGGCGCCCGAGGGCACCGACCCGCGTGCGGTGCTGTCCGCGGTGTCCGGCCCGCTCTACTACCGCCTACTCGCCAGCGGTGACCCCCTCGACGACACTGCGGCGACCATGGCCGCCGAAGCCACGACACACGCCGTCACAGCGGGCACATTTGTGACGAGAACATCCGTCACGCCGTCCCGAACCTTCGACTCGCGCCACGCCGCGACAAGCGCCTCGAGCTGAGCCGGGATGCGGGTGCGCCAATCGCCAGGCACCGCGGTCTCCGTCGCACGGGCGGGCCCTGCCGCGACCAAGTCGTAACGGCGAAACGCCCTGGAAAAAGCGGATAATTGGAACCGGCACGCCGGTGCGGACCGCCCGATTCACGGCCGGACGCACGTTGGCGCTGGTGGAGCACCAGCGAACGGAACGGCGCCGCCGGAGAGCGAGTAACCAAATGGTTGCCACCGAGCCGCTCCACGGGCATTCTCGAAGCTGAACGAGTTCGGTGGTCCCACTCGATTGCGGCGTGCCACAGCGGGTATGCCCGATCGAAAGACTTACACGGAGAGGAGCGCACGATGATCGATCGCAGCACGGACGCGGTCCCGGAGGCCGATCTCGCCGAGCAGTCCATTCCGGCGTACCCGGACCAGCCGGTGTACCTCGACGACACACCCGAACCGGACGACAGCGTCGAGCGTGCGGTTATCGAGCGCGACGAGTGGAGCGCCAACCCGGCGGATGTGGCCGAACAGGCGATCCCGGTCCCGCTGGATGACGATCTCGAAGACGACCTCGGCTACTGACCCCGGTCAGGGGAGGATCTTCGCTCGTACCGCGGCGTGCAGCTCGCGCAGGCTGGACCGCTCGGTCGCCACCTCCAGCACCCGCATGCCGTGCGCCTCCCCGGCCAACTCGACGGCCAGCTGCTGAGGATCGACTTGACGGTGCGGGATGCGGTACGCGGCGCACAGCGCGGCGAGATCCATCCCGTGCGGGGTGCCGAAAACCCGCTCGAAGACGCCGGCATACTGCGGGTCGCCCTGCTCGAGCAGCTCGAAGATGCCCCCACCGTCGTCATTGGCGACCACGATGGTCAGTTCACTCGGGCGCGGCTCGCCAGGTCCGAGGAGGAGGCCGGACGCGTCGTGCAGGAAGGTGAGATCGCCGATCAGCGCGATGGTCCGGCCCGCATGGTGCATGGCAGCCCCGACCGCGGTGGACACCGTGCCGTCGATACCCGCGACGCCGCGATTGGACAGCACCTTGACACCCCGCCGCGGATGCGAGACCAGCGCGGCGTCACGCACCGGATTCGAGGCGCCGAGCAGTAATTGGTCGCCGTCGCGCAGCGCGTCCATCACGACCGCGGCGACGTGCAGCCCGGTCGGCTTCGGGTGCCGCGCGAGCTCGGAGCGCACCACCGAGTCGGCCTTCGCGTCCAGTTCGCGGCAGTGTTCCAGCCACCGCGCGCTGGGTGTGCCGCTGATGACCGCACGCGTCCCGGTGCCGAGCACGTTGCCGGACACATCGGGCCAGCGCGGGCCGGTCGTGAGCGCGTACACCATGACGGCAGGATCGGCGAGCACCTTCGAGACCTGGCGGTGCAGGGTGGGGCGACCGGTGATGATCGCCTGCCGCGGCTTCAGCAACGGCAGCGCGAGCGGGTGGAGCGCGGGGCCGTGCAGGGGAGCGGTGGGCTCGGCAACGGTCGGCAGATCCGCTAATTCCGGCCGCAGTCCGGCGCCATGGCCGGAGATCACGACGGTGTCGGGGGTGAGGTCGAGCTCCAGCGGCACGTCCAGCGTCGCGTACTGGCTCTCGGTCCAGGCACGTCCGCCCGCGCGACCCGCAGGAGCGCACTCGTTCGGTGCGAGATCGGGAACCAGCGGCTCACGCAGCGGAATGTCGAAGTGTACTGGGCCCGCGTTGCCGGAGCGGGTGCCTCGGGCCGCCGCGAGCACGCGGCAGACCGCCGAACGCCACTGGCTGTTCTGGTGTCCGTAAGGCCCGCAGTCGGCGTCGCCCGCCTCCTCCTCGGCGAGACCGAGCGAGATAGCCGCGCGGACCTGGCTGCCGAAAAACCCGAACTGTTCGACGGTCTGGTTGGCGCCGGAGCCGAGCATCTCGTAGGGCCGATTGGCGCTGAGCACCACCAGTGGGACCCTGGCGTAATTCGCCTCGAGTACGGCGGGCCCGAGGTTGGCCACCGCGGTCCCCGAGGTCATCACCACCGGTACCGGGAGGTGGCTCGCGACGGCGAGCCCGACGGCGAGGAAGCCCGCCGTCCGTTCATCGATCCGCATGTGCAGCCGCAGCCGCCCGGCCGCATCGGCGGCCTGCAGGGCGAAAGCCAGCGGGGCGTTCCGGGAGCCGGGACACAGGACGACATCCTGTACGCCCCCACGCGCGAGTTCGTCGACGACGACTTGCGCTTGTGCTGTTGACGGATTCACGCCTTCAGCCTCCCAGACACTCTGGCCGCAGTCGCCTTCGGGAGGCTTTCCATCACACTGTGTCGTCACGCACACCATCGCGAATCTATAGCCGACATGGGTGTACGTGAATCCACGTTCGCGGCGCGGCTCGTGTCCGAGCGTCCGCTCGGACACGAGCCATCAAGGGCCAGGAACACGCAGCGCCGAAGGCGCTACACATCGAACACAGAACTCAGGCGTGCTTCTGGACCAGGTCGCCGAGCCGGGGCAGCGCCTCGATGACGTTCTTCTTCGCCGAGGAACGCATCGAGGAGTAGACCTTCTTCAGCGCGGGACGGGTCGAGGCATCGGCACGCGCGTCGGTTACCGCGAGCAACGCCTCGGCGACCTCGTCGGACTTCGCGACGAGCAGATCGGCGAACGTGCCGGAGCCGGACGCCGTGTATTCCTGCCAGAACGGGTCCAGCTGCGCGACGAGTTTGGGCGCCAACGACTCCAGTGCATCAGGCACGATCGACGGGCTGATCTTCTTGACCGCCGCGTAGCCACCCTTCACAGCCAGGCCGGACGCACCACCCTTGTCCGAGACCTCGGCATCAAGAACCTCGACGGCATCGGCGAGAAAGGCCGGGCGCTTGGCGTCGTCGAGCAGGGATTCAGACAGTGCTGCAACCACTTTCAGGTTCCTCCGGATCGGTGTAGATGAACGAGCGAGGGAAACTATACGCACCTGCGCCGGCATTCTCCCGGCTACGGCTGCCAGGGCAGCAACTGCACCATCAGTCCTTCGCAGTCCGCGAGCAGATCGCCCTGCTCATCGAGCAATTCGGCGGTGATGAAAGTTTTTCGACCCTCGATGCGGTCGACGCGCCCGCGAACAGTGAGCGGCGTTTCCAGCGGCGTGATCTTCCGGTAGTTCACGTGCAGATACGCGGTGCGGCTGATCGGCCGTCCCGCGTAGTGCACGATCATGCCGAGCAGATCGTCGAACAGCAACGGGAGCACGCCGCCGTGCGCAGCCCCGTTGCCGCCCAGATGGAAGCGGCGGAATTCCCCTGTCATCCGGATGCCCTCCGGCCCTGCCTCGACGACCTGCCACGGCAGCAGCAGAAGGCTGCCGCGCCCGGGCAATTCGACGGCGCGTCCCGCCGGGCCCTGCAACTCCGGCGCGCGGTAGGGCTCCAGCAGACCGATGAGTTCGCGCGCTTGGGCGAGGGCGTCGCCGAACACCTCGTCCGGTGCGTCCACCGACACCGCGAGATCCTGCAGCGTTCGCATCGCCTCGACGAACGAGCCGAAGTTCGGCCCGGCCTGCGCGCGGGAGACCTTGGGAAATCCCCCGTGCTGCTCGTAGCGGGACTCGTCTACCGCGCTCCGGTCGATAACCGGTTTCACTCGCTCGCTCATACCTGCACGGTAACGCGTCGTTTTACACCGTCAAATCGAGGCCGCCGCTAGGGGCGTTCGCGATGAAGTCGCCCGCGGCGGTCGCTCGGACGCGAGCCATCAAGGGGCTGCGGACACGCAGCGCCGCAGGCGCTGCAAAGCACCACCGCGCAATAATCACAGGCGTGACGTTCACCCCGAAGCTGTGGCGACCCGTTCCCGGGTTCGAGAATCTGACCGACATCACCTACCACCGACACATCGAGCAGGGCACCGTACGCGTCGCGTTCGATCGGCCGGAGGTGCGCAATGCGTTCCGCCCGCATACGGTCGACGAACTCTTCCGTGCCCTCGACCACGCCAGGATGACCCCGGACGTCGGCGCGGTGCTGATCACCGGCAACGGCCCCAGCCCGAAGGACGGCGGCTGGGCCTTCTGCTCCGGCGGCGACCAGCGCATCCGCGGACGCAGCGGCTACCAGTACGCGAGCGGCGACACCGCGGACACAGTGGACCGGGCCCGCGCGGGCCGGTTGCACATCCTGGAGGTGCAGCGGCTGATCCGATTCATGCCGAAGGTGGTCATCGCGTTGGTGAACGGCTGGGCCGCGGGCGGAGGGCACAGCCTGCACGTGGTCTGCGACCTCACCCTGGCCAGCCGCGAACACGCCCGCTTCAAACAGACCGACGCCGACGTGGGCAGCTTCGACGGCGGCTACGGCAGCGCGTACCTGGCCAAGATGGTCGGCCAGAAGTTCGCGCGCGAGATCTTCTTCCTGGGTCGTCCGTACACGGCGGAGGAGATGCATCAGATGGGCGCGGTCAACAAGGTGGTCGACCATGCCGAACTGGAAGACGTCGCGCTGGAATGGACCGCCGACATCAACGGCAAATCCCCGCAGGCGCAACGGATGCTGAAGTACGCGTTCAACCTGGTCGACGATGGGCTGGTCGGCCAGCAGCTGTTCGCCGGCGAGGCGACCAGGATGGCCTACATGACCGATGAGGCCGTCGAGGGCCGCGACGCCTTCCTGGAGAAGCGCGCACCGGACTGGGCCCCCTACCCATGGCACTTCTGACATGGACGTCCTGAGCAGCCGTATCATCTTGCGGCCCGCCGACTACGCGTCGACTCTCGCCTTCTACCGCGACGGGCTGGAACTGGCCATCGCGCGGGAATACCCCGGCGGCACGGTCTTGTTCGCGGGCCAATCGCTGATCGAGGTAGCCGCCCACGGCGGATCGGGGGACTCCTCGTCGTTCCAGGGCGCCATCTGGCTCCAGGTCCGCGATGTGTCCGACGCCGCCGCGCAACTCGCGCTGAAGGGGATCGCGATCGAACGGCCACCGGTGCAGGAGCCGTGGGGTCTGATCGAGATGTGGGTGCGCGATCCGGATGGGGTGCCGATCGTCTTCGTAGAGGTCCCGCCCTCGCATCCAATTCGACGGGATTCCCGCTGGTCAGCGGAGTGAAGACGGTCTCATTTGGTAATCCGGCGCGCACCGCCGAGTTGCCAACGCGGCAGCCTGCGAGGACGATAACGCTCGATGGCCACCCGACCGCCGACGTCCGAGTGGGCTGTGTCCGCGTTCCGTCCGACGAGTGAATCGCAGTCTCGATGCCTGGCGAACCAGAGTCCCGATCCGTCCGGATGGCCGCGACTGTCGCGCGCCACCCCGGCAAACCCACCCATTCCGCGTGCGGCGACGCGGGCATGACACGATCCCTACCGTGAGGGAGCGCAGCGAGCGAGCCATAACCACAGCGCCTCTGGGCATAACGGGGCCGAGCGCCCCCGAGGCGAAGTCGTGAGCAGGATACTGCGAACCTTGCCGATGCCCACCGGATCCGGCGTCCGCGACATCATGCCGCATCTGCGGGAAGCGCTGGAGGGCAGCGGGTCCGCGTGGTTACCGATACCCACCACCGACCGTCGCGAGGCACGCCGCCTGAGCGACGCGCTGTCGCCGGCCGAGCCGATCGACGACGAGGTGGCCCTCGTGGTAACCACCTCCGGTACCACGGGCGTGCCGAAAGGCGCGATGCTCAGCGCGTCCGCGCTGCGTGCCAGCGGCACCGCGACGCACGACCGCCTCGGCGGTCCCGGTAGCTGGCTGCTCGCCCTGCCGACCCACCACATCGCGGGCATCCAGGTGCTGCTGCGCAGCATTCTGGCAGGAACCGAACCCACGGTGCTCGACGTGTCCGGCGGATTCCTGCCCGAGGCGCTGGCGGGCGCGATCTCCGGGATGCGCGGTGAACGCCGATACACGGCGCTGGTCCCGACGCAGTTGATCAAAATTTTGGACGCGCCGGCGGCGGCCGCGGCGCTTGCCCAGCTCGACGGCGTGCTCGTCGGCGGCGCGGCCACCCCGCTTCCGGTCTACGAGCGCGCGAGAGACGCCGGTATCACCGTGGTTCGCACTTACGGCATGAGCGAGACCTGCGGCGGCTGCGTGTACGACGGCGTCCCGTTGAACGGCACGAAGGTGCGCGTCGAGGACGGCCGGGTGGTACTCGGGGGCGCGATGATCGCCTCCGGCTACCGCAACCAGCCCGATCATCCCGCCTTCGCCGAACCCGGCTGGTTCCGCACCGAAGACGCGGGCACGTTCGACGACGGCGTGCTACGGATCACCGGACGGCTCGACGAGGCGATCGCGACCGGCGGCTTGCTGGTGCTCCCGCAGGTAGTCGAGGCGGTGCTGATCACCCACCCGGCGATCAGCGAGGTCGTGGTACTCGGACTGCCGGACGAACGGCTGGGGCAACGGGTCGCCGCCGCTGTGGTGCCGGCCGCGGGCGCGACGCCGAGCCTCGCCGAGCTGCGCGACCACGTGATGGCGGCCCTGGATTCCACCGCGGCGCCACGCGAACTGGCATTGCTCGACGAGATCCCGCTGCGCGGGCCGGGCAAACCCGACCGCGTCAAGCTACGCGAATACCTACTCGCCGACTCGACGCCTTAGGCCCAAGTCGACCCCACTCCCCCGCCTCCAAGCCGAACCGAGACCGAGCAATAGACCTGCCCAGTGCTGGCAGGCTCGACCAAACGACGCCACTCTCCACCACCTACCGCAACCACACCGGCCCGACTCCAGGGGCCGCGAACCCCGCCGCGCCCGCGCGGCCGAAGACAGCGCCGTGCAAGAGCGGTGCAAGTCCAGGCCGCCACAGTCGTGGGCATGACATCTTTCGCACCGAATGCAGCGCTCGCCGTCGAGGCGGACGGCCTGGTCAAGGTGTTCGGGGAACAGCGCGCCGTCGACGGAGTGAGCCTCGCAGTACCACAGGGCTCGGTGTACGGCGTGCTCGGACCGAACGGCGCCGGCAAGACCACGACGATCCGCATGCTCGCGACCCTGTTGCGGCCGAATGGCGGCAGCGGCCGCATCTTCGGCCACGATGTGGTCAGAGAGCCGACCGCCGTCCGATCCCTGATCGGCGTCACCGGGCAGTACGCCTCTGTCGACGAGGACCTCAGCGCCACCGAGAATCTGGTCGTCTTCGCCCGCCTGCTCGGCCTGAGCCGGATCGACGCTCGGCGTAAGGCGGTCGAGCTGCTGGACGAATTCGACCTCGCCGAGGCTGCGAGCAAGCCGCTGAAGAATTTCTCCGGCGGCATGCGGCGCAGGCTCGACCTGGCGGCCAGCTTGATCGCGACCCCACCGCTGCTGTTCCTGGACGAGCCGACCACCGGGCTGGATCCGCGCACCCGCGCCCAGATGTGGGAGACCATCCGCCGTCTGGTCCGCGAGGGCGCCACGGTGTTGCTCACCACGCAGTATCTGGAGGAGGCCGACCAGCTGGCCGACCGGATCGCGGTGATCGACCGCGGCAAGGTGATCGCCGACGGCACCGCCGACGAGCTCAAGGCCTCGGTGGGCGGTTCCTCGCTGCACCTGACCTTGGTCGACCGCGGCCAGCTCGACGAGGTGCGCCGCATCGTCGCCGACTTCCTCGGCACCGAACCTCAGATCTCCCCGGAGGCGGGCAGGCTCACCGCGCCGATGCCCGACGCGGGCGTCACCGCCGATCTGCTGATCCGCCTGCGCGAGTGGGAGATCGGGGTCGACTAGATCACCGTGAGCAAACCGAGCCTGGACGAGGTCTTCCTCACCATCACCGGCCACCCGGCCGAAGACAACAGCGACGACGACTCCGAAAGGAGCGCGGCATGACCACCCTCACCGCGACCGAAACCACCGCGCGTCATGCGGTGCCCGCACCGATTCCCGACGTGCGCAACCATATTCCGCTCGGGCAGGCGGTAGCGAACTCGTTCACCATGGCTTACCGCGGCTTGCTGAAGATCAAGCACAACCCGGAGCAGCTGTTCGACGTCACCGTGCAGCCGATCCTGTTCACCGCGTTGTTCGCCTACATCTTCGGCGGCGCGATCGGTGGCAGTGTGAAGGACTATCTGCCGATCCTGATCCCCGGCATTCTGGTGCAGACGGTGGTACTCACCTCGGTCGTCACCGGCACCCAGTTGCGCGAGGACATGGACAAGGGCGTCTTCGACCGGTTCAAATCTCTCCCGATTGCTCGCATTTCGGCACTGGCGGGAGCGCTGATCGCGGATATGGCGCGCTACGTCATCGCGACAGTGCTGACCATCCTCGTCGGACTGTGCATCGGCTACCGTCCGGACGGCGGCGTGCTGGGCGTGATCGCGGCGGGCCTGGTCATCGTGGCCTGCTCGTTCGCGATCAGCTGGATCTGGGCGTTGGTCGGTGTCACCGGTAAGAGCGCGGCGGGTGTGCAGGGCATCTCGATGATGATCATGTTCCCGCTGACCTTCATGTCCGGGGCCTTCGCGCTGGTGGGCACGATGCCAGGCTGGATGCAGGCGATCAATCACGCGAACCCGGTGTACTACATGGTGAACGCGTGCCGCGCGCTGATGAATGGCAACGCTTACGGCACCGACCTGGCCTGGTCGCTGATCGGCGCCGTGGTAGTCATCGCGATCTTCGCCCCGCTGACCGTCAAGGCGTACATGCGCCGGGCGTAAGGCACATACGATGCGCACGCCGGGTGACACGAACCAGTCTCACCCGGCGTGCCGTCGTCGGTCCATGGTGCGCGGCGGCTGTGTCGCCCCGACGGGCGTCGTGGCCGAATGTCACCGGATATCCACCGAGTGTGCCGCGATAGCGCGTCAGCGGGCCTCGTTCAGCTCGTGCAGTATCCGCATTATGCGGTCGGCGGAGTCCTTGCGGCGCAGATGGCCGACCCGCTCACGCGCCTCGGCGACCCGGCCGGCGCCGAGCGCCGCGCCGGCCGCATCCGCGTGCCCAGCCCAGCGCATCGAGGGAAAGTCTTGGCGGCAGAACACATTCGGCGCCAGCGCGAGCAGCTCGAGACCGCGCGGAACATATCGGTCGACGGCGATGAGGTACGAGCCGACCGCACAGGCGACGGCGCCGATCTGCGGCAGGTCCTGATACTGCGTCATACTCGGCAGGGTGACCTCGACCAGCTCCGCGACCAGGGTCGCGGCAGAGTCGGCGGCGCCGTAGAGCACCTTCGCGTCGAGCGCCGCCGCAGCGAGCATCAAAGCCCCCGGTCCGGGCTCGAGCACGCTGTCGGGCCAGCCGTACAGCTCGAGCGCACGCTGGTAGCGATACAGCCCACCGTTGATATCGCCCTCCGCGAACGCCACCTCGGCCGAACTCTGCACGACCGTTGCCAGCAGCCGATTCTGTCCGCCGGTCGAACTGTCCACGTCCGACGTGCCGAGCGCGAGGTCGAGTTCGTGCGCGGCCTGCTCCAGCTCACCGATACCGACCAGCGAGGCCACCAACATGCTGCGGGTCTCCACCGTGTCCTCGTAGGCGCCGAGCCGCTGCAGCATGTCCAGCGAACGACGGTAGTACGTCACCGATTCGGCGTACTGAGCGATCTGACCGCAGACCTGGCCGAGGTGCCTGCACACCATGGCCACGCTCCAGACGTTGTTGTGCCCGAAGATTTCCAGTGCCCGGATCGCGTCGACGGTCGAGCCGCGCACGTCGCCGAGGTTCTCCCTGATGTTGGCGCGCAGCAGCAATGCGGTGGCCCTTGTCTCCTGATCGCTCGATCGAAGTGCGTGAGCGATCAGCCTGCCGAGACCACCGCCGTCGGGCCGAACGAGCACCACTCGGCCGATGAACCGGTTGTTCTCGGTGAGATCGGTGCGGTCGCGCAGCAATCGGCGCACGCGCAGGCGCAGCTGTGCGAGCGCGCGAGCACCCCCACCGGTGTAGGCGAGATGCAGGAACATCATCTGGTACGTGGTGAGCACCAGATCCGACCGCGGCGCGTCGGGACCGAATACGGCCGGCTCCAGGTCGATGACCCGCGCGGCCCAGTTGACCACCTCGGTGTGCGAGCCGCGAATCACCCATATCGTCGCGACGACCGGGAAGACCGTGTACGCCGTCGCGGCGTCCCCCCGTTCGATCGCACAGCGCAATGCCGCGAGCAGGTTGTCCAACTCCATCGCGACCGAAAGCGCCAGCTCGATCTGGTCGCCGGTCAGATATCGACGCGCAACGTCGTCGGCATAGTTCGTGGCCCACCGCATTATCGCGATGTCGACCGATTCGGCCTCCCCCGCGGTGTGGGCGAGCTGCTCCTCGCCGTATTCCCGCACGGTTTCCAGCATCCGATAGCGGGTGCCGAGCACCTCGTCGTCCAGCACGGCGAGCAGGGACTGATTGACCAGGCCGTCGACGGCGGCGGCGACGTCGTCCACCGCCGCCGCGCCCGCCACGGCCTCGGCGGCCGAGAGCGTGAAACCGGCCGGGAATCGGCATAATCGGCGCAGCGTCACCTGCTGCGCGGTGTCGAGCAGGTTCCAGCTCCAGTCGATCACGGCGTGCAATGTGCGATGTCGTTCGGGCGAGCTACGGTCGCCGTGGCGCAGCAGAGCGAAGCGATCGGCCAGCCGCTCGTTGATCTCCTCGACGCTCATCACGCGCACCCGTGCGGCGGCCAGCTCGATGGCCAGCGGCAGCCCGTCGAGGGTGTGGCACAGCTGGGCGACGACATCCGGGTCCAGCCGGACGCCGGGGCGCACCGCCCTGGCGCGCGCCGCGAAGAGCTCGGTCGCGGGCGAGCCGGCCGGGTCGATCGTCAAGGGCGGCAGTGGATACACAGTCTCGGCGGTGATCATCAGCGGCGCGCGGCTGGTGGTGAGCACGGTCAGCCGGTCCGCGATGCCGATCAGATCAGCGACGACCACGGCGACGGCGTCTATCAGGTGCTCGCAGTTGTCCAGGATGAGCAGCATCGAGCGGGCCGATATCGCGTCGCGCAGCCGCTGACGGGCATCGAGCGCCTGCCTGGTACGCAATGTGGCGGAGTCGAAGGTGACGTCGCTCAGGCCGAGCACCGCGGCGATCGCCGTTTCGATCTCGACTCTGGCGTCGTCGCCCTCCGCACGCACCGAGGCCAGTTCGACCAGTACCACCGGGCGGGAGGCCGCCACGCGCGCACCGATCTCGTTGCCGACCCTGGTCTTTCCCGAGCCGCCCGGGCCGAGGATGGTGATCACGCGGGAATCGCGCAACAGTTCTTCGAGCGCGGTCAGATCGTCCATGCGGCCGAGCAGCATGTTGGGCGCGGCACGCAGCCCGATCGCGGCGGGTTGCTGGAATTGCGCCGCCGCGACGATGTTCTCGCCCGAGGACAGCGCGCCTGCAGCGGCCGAGGTCGGCGCACCGCCGGAGGAAGACCGCGGCGCGAGGTCGGCGCCGCACACCGGCTCGCCGCGCAATATCGCGGTGTTCAACGCTACGAGCGCAGGACCGGGGTCCGTACCGAGGTGCTCGGCCAACCGGGAACGAAAGGCCGCGAAGGATTCCAGCGCCTCGTTGGCGTGGCCCGCCGCGGCGAGCAGGCACATCAGGGTGTGCTGTGCGGGTTCGTCCAACGGGTCGGTGGCGTTTCGTCGGCGAGCCAGGCGCAGTGCGCCGTCGATGTCGCCGACGGACTCGCGCACGGCCAGCTCGAGCGCATCCAGTTCGGCGAGCCCGTGTGCGGCGGCGGTGCGCAGCTCGTCGGCGAGGTCACCGGCGGGCAGGTCGGCGCCGGGTTCCCCGCGCCACAAACCTCGTGCCTGCCACACCGCGTCCAGGCACCCGGTCGGATCGCCCGCCGTCCGGCAGGCACGCGCCCGCCGCACCAGCACGCCGACCAGGCTCAGATCGACCTGATCGGTGCCCATGCTCAACCGGTAGCCCGCGGGCCCGATCTCCAGCGCTCCGTCGGGCAGGGTGGAGCGGAGCCGGGAAACCTGGGTATGTAGCGCATTCATCGGCGCCCTCGGCGGCTGCTCGCCCCACACGTCGTCGATCAGTGCCTGTGCGCTGCGGCTGCGGCTGCGGCCCGTCCGCAAGGCGAGCGCCGCGAGCAGCAGTCGCGAGCGCGTGCCCGGCACAGGTGTCAGCGCGCCGTCACGGCGCAGCGCGATTTCGCCCAGCAGGGCCACCACGACCGATTCGACTGCGGGCGCCGTCACGGGGTGACTGTGGCCGTTCGGGCCGCTCTGATCCGGAAACATCCCGCGGTCATCGTATGCGAGCTGGACTGATCGGCCGACATGATTTCTTTGCCCCTGTTCCGAGCGGTCGGTCGCTTAGGCTGACCGCATGGCTGAGTTCGAAGTGGTCCGTTCGGCCGTGATCACGGCCGAACCAGCGCGAGTGCATACGCTGATCGACGATTTCCACGAGTGGGGCAAGTGGTCGCCCTGGGAGGATCTCGACCCGCAGATGCAGCGCAGCTATTCCGGTGCCGACTCCGGTGTCGGCGCGCGCTACGCCTGGAGCGGTAACCGCAAGGCAGGCGCGGGCAGCATGGAGATCATCGCCAGCGCCGAACGAGAAATCGGCGTCCGCCTGGAATTCCTGAAGCCGATCAAATCTACCCACCAGGTGACCTTCACCCTGGATCCGGTCGAGACCGGCACCGAGGTGACCTGGCGGGCGACAGGGCGGCAGTCCGGCTTGATGGGCGTGGTCGGGAAGCTGATACCGATGGAGAAACTGGTCGGCAAGGACTTCGAGAAAGGCCTCGCCCGTCTGCAGCAGGCTGCGACGGCCCAGACGGGCTGAACACCCCTGCGCATTAGGCTGCGGATATGGCTACTGCAGCGCAATGGATCGAAGGCGCGCGACCGCGTACCCTGCCGAACGCGATCGCCCCTGTGCTCGCCGGGACCGGCGCGGCCGCGTCTGTCGGCGGTGCGGTGTGGTGGAAAGCGATTCTGGCGCTGCTCGTTTCGCTGGCGCTGATCGTCGGCGTGAACTACGCCAACGACTACGCCGACGGCATCCGCGGCACCGACGACGTCCGGGTCGGCCCGCTGCGGCTGGTCGGGCAGAAGCTCGCGTCGCCCGCCGCGGTGCGCAATGCCGCGATCGTCAGCCTCGCCCTCGGCGCGGTATTCGGCCTTGTCCTCGTCATCACGAGCGCGTGGTGGCTGCTGCTCATCGGCGCCGCCTGTCTGGCCGGGGCCTGGTACTACACCGGGGGCAGCAACCCGTACGGCTACAGCGGATTCGGCGAACTCGCGGTGTTCGTCTTCTTCGGCCTGATCGGCGTGCTCGGCACCCAGTTCGTGCAGGCGAAGGAGATCGATTGGGTGGGTGGGCTGCTCGCGGTCGCGGTGGGCGCTTTCTCCAGCGCTGTGCTCGTCGCGAACAACCTGCGCGACATCCCGACCGACACCGAGTCCGGAAAGGTCACGCTCGCGGTGAAGCTCGGCGATCCGCGTACTCGCACATTGCATCTCGCGCTGCTCGCGGTGCCGTTCATCGTGACGCTGGCCCTCGTCGCCCGCACGCCGTGGGCACTGGTCGGCCTGGTCGCAGTGCCGCTGGCCGTGCGCGCCAACGCGCCGGTGCGTCGCGGCAAGGGCGGACTCGAACTGATTTCCGCCTTGCGAGATTCCGGCCTCGCCCTACTGGTCTGGTCGGCGGTCACCGCACTCGCGGTCGGGGTCGGCTAGCCGAACGCGCTGCCAAAGGAGGACCCGGTTCCTACTCACCGCAACCACATCGGCGCTGGAAAACGAACACAGCTTCTAGTCGTCGCCGTCCGGGACCAGGATGCCGAGCACCCAATTGACGATCGAGACGATGATGCCGCCGAGCACCGCGGCCCAGAAGCCCTCCACCCGCAGGCCGTAGTCGCTGAATGCCTCGGTGATCTCCGCGGTCAGCCACAGCATGAGCGCGTTGATCACGAGCAGGAACAGGCCGACCGTCACGATCACCAGGGGCAGCGACAGCAGTTTGACGATCGGCTTGACCAACGCGTTCACCACCGTGAAGACCGCGGCAACGACGAGCACGACAACGATCTTGGCGCCGGTGCCCTGGTCGGAGGGGCTGATGATGTCGATCTTGTCGACCCAGGCCGCGGCCAGCCAGAGGGCCACCCCGTTGATGATCAACCGAATCAGAAGCTGCATGGGCCAATGCTAGGCCTGCGGGGCGGACATGTGCTGCCACAAAATGAATATCGTGACAGCACACGTCCCCGCTCTCAGGCGGCACGGTCGAGCAGGGCGTGCACCTTGGGACGCAAGTCGTGGATCTGGCCGGAGCCGCCGAACAGGCGCACGGTGGTCTGATTGGGCGCCCGCAGGATCCCCAGCAGGACGTGCCCGGATTCTATGGTCTTGTCCTTGCGGCCGAGCGCCTCGCGCAGGGCGAGCTCCAGAACCTTTTTCGCGTCCTTGGTGAACGGAATGTGCCCGACGTTCCCCCTGCCGCGACCCCAGCCGAACGGACCGCGCCGTGGTTCGGGCACCGCGCGATCGAGCGCGTCCTCACCGAAGTTGGCCTCCAGCGATTCGCGCACCGCGTCGAGATCTATGCCGATGGAGCGCAAGGCCTCAGCGTCTTCCGCGCCGAGCGGTTCCTCCTCGCCATTGTCGGCCAGCCTGCTCAGCACGCTCTCGTGGGTGAGCCCGGCCTCGGCGAGCAGTGCCTTCAGCTCCGGGTCGCCGTGCGAGAGTAGCCCGAGCAGCACATGCTCCACCTCGATGTTGGGCGCGCGCAACTCCCGTGCGTCCTCCTGGGCGTTGACGATGGCCGTTCGCGCCGACCTGCTGAACCGTTCGAACATCAGCGGCTCCTGCCTCTCCGGTTGTACTTCTGGTGGACCGCCTGCTTGCTGACCTCGAGTGCCTCCGCGATCGCCTGCCATGACCAGCCCTGTTCGCGGGCATTGGTCACCTGGATCGCCTCGAGACGTTCGAGCAGCCGACGCAGTGCGAGCACCGCGCGCAGCCCGACCTTGGGGTCGGGGCTGCCTGCGGCGGCCGCCAGGGTGGTTGCTTCAGTCATGCCGTCAATTTTTATTGACGACACTGCGCGATGTCAATCTAAATTGACAACCGTGGGCGCGAGCGGGACCGATACAGCTAACGGCGAACGGATGGGCAGGTCCGCGAAAGAGATCCGGCCGCGCCACGCAGCGGCAGATTCGCCAGGTTCCGCGCAGACGCGACCGCTCTCGGACGGTTCAGGTCAGGCGTCCCAGGTTCCGGTCGCCATGAACTTGTCCAGGATCGCGGTGGGCTCGGCGAGACCGATCCCCTGCGACGCGACCCAGTCGTCGTCGAAATACGTTCCCGCGTAGCGATCTCCGCCGTCACACAGCAGCGTGACCACGCTGCCGCGGCAGTTCTCGGCGATCATTTCGGCGACGAGGGCGAACACACCCCACAGGTTGGTGCCGGTCGACCCGCCGACCCGCCGACCGAGCCGCACGCTGGCGTGCCGGGCGGCCGCGATGGAGGCCGCGTCGGGCACCTCGAACATGCGGTCCACCACCGGCCCGACGAACGACGGTTCCACCCGGGGACGGCCGATCCCCTCGATGCGCGAGGGCATGCCGGTCTGATAGGCCGGATCGCCGGTCTCGTAGCCGCCGAAGAACGCGGAGTTCTCCGGATCGACAACAGCCAATTTCGTCGCGTACCTGCGGTAGCGGATATAGCGGCCGATCGTGGCGCTGGTTCCGCCGGTGCCCGCGCCGACCACGATCCACTCCGGCACCGGATGGGTCTCCAACGCCATCTGTTGGAAGATCGACTCGGCGATGTTGTTGTTGCCGCGCCAGTCGGTGGCACGCTCCGCATGGGTGAACTGGTCCATATAGTGGCCGCCGCACTCGGCGGCCAGCCGCGCCGCCTCGGCGTACATGTCCGGCGGACGCCGCACGAAATGGCAACGGCCCCCTTGCGCTTCGATCAGCGCGATCTTCTGCGGGGACGTGCTTGCGGGCATCACCGCGACGAAGTCCAGGCCGAGCAGCTTCGCGAAGTAAGCCTCGCTGACCGCGGTCGAACCGGAGGACGCCTCCACCACCGTGGTGCCCTCGGTGACCCAGCCGTTGCAGATCGCGTACAGGAACAACGAGCGCGCCAGCCGGTGCTTGAGGCTGCCGCTGATGTGCGTGGACTCGTCCTTCAGATACAGCTGGACATTCCACTCGGCCGGCAGCGGATAGCGCAGCAGATGGGTGTCGGCGCTGCGCTGGGTATCGGCATCGATCAGCCGGACCGCGTTGTCGACCCAGTCACGCGGCGTACTGCGATCACAGGACTTCACGAGGACGTCCCCGTGTCCTCCGGATTCTCTCCGCGAAGCCGCGCGCGCAGCTGGGCCTTGTCACGGCGACGGCGCTCGTCTACCAGGGCGATGTCCTCGTTGACCTTGGTGCGGAGCCGTTTGAACAGGGTCAACGACAGCGGCATCGCGATGATCAGCGCGAACAGGGCGGCGACCACCAGTGGAATGTCCACCGAGACCAGCCGTGCGGCCAGCACGATGACCGCCGTGAGCACCACGACCAGAGCCAGCCTGGCGAGGCTGTAGAGCGCCAGATTGCGGGCCAGCCGACGACCCGCGCCAGCAGTTTGCTGTCCGCGAACACCTTCCGGTGGAATTTCGTCACGCACATCGGTCAGCCTATGCGAAGCTGTTGCCCAGCCTCGGCGCGCGCCTGTTGCCGGGGGTGGGGCGCACATCCGATTTGTCTATTACCTCCCCTTTACCAACAGTAGGTGGTTCGAGTACCTAGGGGTTTCGGTGCGACGATGGCGCCATCTGATGAGGGAACTGTCGAGAACGGAGAGGTTTGCTATGACTGCGATCACCGTCGGCGGCCAGGACACCCTGCTGACGCCGGGGCAGGTTGCTGCCCTGTTCCATGTCGACCCCAAGACCGTGACGCGCTGGGCTCATGCCGGGCGACTGGGGTCGTTGCGCACACCGGGCGGGCATCGCCGGTTCCGCGAATCAGAAGTACTCCAGCTGCTGCAGTCGCTTACCACCGAGGCGACGGCACACTGATCGCAGGGCGCGCGGGCCCGTCGTTCTGGGGCCCGCGCCAACCCGCAGGACCGATTTCGCGCCTGCGGTGGGCGGGAGTCACGTACGCGACTACCCTCGTAACCAGGAGGTGAGCGACGTGACGTACCTGTTGGCACTCATCGCAATGGCGGCAGTCGCGGTGTTGTGCTGGAAGGCGTTCGGCCCCGAGAAGGCCGGACCGACCGCCCCACAAGCGCGTTCGCCGCGACGCAAGCGCATCATCGGCCCCGACGACGATCCAGAGTTCCTCTGGCGCCTGTCCCGCCAGCACCGCGACGGCGAGTCCGGCCCGGCGGATCGCTGACGAGGGCCTTCGCACCTCGACGGCCGGGTGCGCTCAGAGCGGTGCCATCGAAAGCATGCGCCGAGTGACATCTCGCCGGTACCCAGTCGCCGCGTCGGGTTCGGCGTAGGCGCCGAGCGCGATCATCGCAATTCAGACCAGCAACTTGCTTTGTCGCGGGCGTGCCGATACCGGCCCGCTAACGCTGCTCAACGGTGCGCATCAGGTCGCACATCGCCAGAAACACACGACGCTTCCATGGAGCGGCGATGTGATATTTGTCACTAAATCGAAGAGGGGGCAGGCGCGCTGCGGTGCGCCTGCCCCCATTCACTCGCGAGTTCCGATCACGGTTCGCCGTTGACGACCGCCATCAAAGCGTCCGTGAACGGCTGCCCGCCCTGGATGGCACCTCCAGCGATCGCACCGACGACCAGGCCGATCGGCCCGGTGATGATGCTGAAGAAGCCGAGGCCGATCAAGGCTCCGAGCAGACCGCCGAGCAGAGCCCCGCCGACCACGCCGACGACGTTCTGGTTCAGTTCGGCGATGAGGCGGTTCATCGAGCTGATCGGCTGCATCTCGCCGATCTCCTTCGCGTCCGCCACCGGCGTGAGCGCGAGGCGCGTGCCGTTATCGCTGATCTCCTGCGCGACCGCCAGTCGGCTTCCGGAGACCTGGAAGGTCAACGGCACTTCGGCGACGACCGCGCCGGTGTCGGACGTCAGCGCGATCTTGGCGCCGTTGTCGACAAGAGCGAACTTGCCGTGCTCGACCGCGGTGGTGATCGCTCCGGTCTTGTCGGAGACCGTGGTCTTGTAGTCGACGCCCTGCTCGACGCCGGATGTCGTGACCTCCCGATTCGCCTCCACGGGCTGTGCATTCGCGGTTCCCGCCGCAATGCCCACGGCGGCAACCGCACTGAGCGTGATGGCGGCAATGGTGCCGAACTTCATTATGGAATTCCTTCTCACAGAGACCTCCGGCGCCGGAGGCCGGATGGCGTGTGACTGTACAACGCCCGTAGCTTGTTGCCAGATATGGCGATCGGCACATGACCGCACGGAGGTCCATTATTCAGGAATACTCGGCCACAACGAAGGCCGTTGGGAGCAACGGCTCGACGCGGGTGCGCCGCATAGTGTATGCATGGCGTGATCTTCAATCCGCAAGATTCACAACTTCGGAGCTCATCGGGAGCGAGTTCGAAGGGTTTACAGCTGTGGAGGACGTGACGTGTCGCGCCAACGTATTCGTGCCGGTATCACTCTGACGAGCTTCATAGTTGCGACCGCACTAGCGGCGGCTCTCGTTGCCTTTGCCGCCGTGTCGATGTCCGGACCTACCGAGGAACCGGCGAAGACCGCCCAGAACGACAGCGCGGCAACTACTTCGACGCCGCCGCCGACCACCTCCGACGAACCGGTGACGACCACCGAGACCGAGCCTCCGCCGCCCACCACCTCGGCGATGCGCGGCGCTTCGAACAAGAGCGCCACCACTCTCCAGGTGAGCGTCGGCGAGTGCGTGCACCTCGGCGGCTCCGGCGGCATCGAGAAGGCGGCCTGCGGCAGCTCCGGCGCCACCTACAAAATCACCGAGAAGGCGCCCGCGAACAGCCCGTGCCCCACTGATGCCGACCGCACCTACAACGACACCCTGCAGGGCGCCGCACAGGCCGCGCTGTGCCTGGACATCGACTGGGTGGTCGGCGGGTGCATGGAATTGGTTCCCGGCGATCCGAAGCGCCTGGACTGCGCCGCCCGCGGCACCCCGAACGGGGTGCAGGTGGTGGACGTCAAACAGAACACCATCGACGTCAATGCCTGCGGCTCGGCCGACAGCGGAATCGTCTACCGACAACGCCATTTCGTGGTCTGCGTAGCGCGCCTCTGAGAGGCGCGGCAACCGCTCAGCTCAACGCATGATGCCGAGCCCTCGGTCTCGGCGTCGCGTCCTCGCATACCTCATCAAGCCTGCCGGGCGAACGCCGTAAGAACCCCTCGGCCTCGCGCCGAGCGAGGGGTGCGCGAGTACTGAGCGCGGCGCCCCTCATCATCCGAGCAGCTGCGTGGCGACGGTTGCGATTGTTCGCGTTCTGCTGCCGGGACGTTGCTACAGATGCCTCCCGCACTAGTCCTCATCGAGTGCATATTTCTGCAGGAAATTTTGCACGACCGGTCGCAGGAACTGAGATCCCCAGCTGTCCCACTGCCCGGTGAAGTTGTGATCTACCCAGGGGATGACCACGGCCTCGGCGGGTACGTTCACTGCGTGGAGCCGGTCCACGAGGGCGGGTGCTTGGGTATTGGGAATCATGCGGTCGATATCGCCTTGGACGAGCAGTGTCGGCGGTAGACCGGTGCGGACGTGGCTGATCGGCGATATCTGTGCTATCCGGGCCGGCTGTGTCGCGTTGTCGGTGCCGAGGTAATCGCCGAGATACTGCTGCAAACTGTTGGGCAGGCGGGTGTGGGTGATCAGGCTGGGCAGGTCGGTCGGTGCGTACCAGCCCATGACGGATCGGACGGGCGCCTCGGGCACCGCGCACGATGGTGGAAACTGTCGATCTTCAACGGTATATGCGGCCATCAGAGCCAGTTGGCCGCCGGCGGAGTCACCGGCGATGGACACGTTGGATGGTGCGATGTCGTAATCGGCTGCCTGTGAACGGATCCAGCCGAGCGCGCACTTGACGTCGCCGACCGCGTCCTGCCACCGTGGCGGCGGGGCGAGTCGGTAGTCGATCGAGAACACGGTGATTCCTTGTTGGGCAAGCCATTCGAACCACTGTGCGCTGTCGGAGCGGGCACCCGAGTTCCAACCACCGCCGTGCACATAAAGCAGCGCAGCTCGGCTCGGGGCCGGCACCTGGGGACGGTAGATGTCGGCGTGCAGGTCCTGGTTTTCGATCCGCTGGTAGGTGCGGGTTTCGGTGGGCGATGGTGGGGTCGGTGTGGGGAAGAACTCCGACCATGACAGCGATACGCCGTATTCCTTCGCCGTCGTCCGCGCCGACCACCAGGGTGTGACGATCACGAATAGCCCCACCACGGTGGCGAGCGCACCCGCGGCCAGGAGTACGCGGCGACCGGAATGCCATGCCATCGCGGCGATCACGACTGTGAGTAGCACTGCGACCAGCAGCGGTACGGTCAGCCACGGGACGACCAGCGCGGCGAGGCTGACCGTGTTGAGCAGCGCGCGGCCCGGCATCCGCGGCGCGAAGAAGACGAGCCCCACAACGATTGTCGCGAGGCATACTGCCCAGGCGGCGAACAGCGCCAGGTATCGAAGAATCCGTACCCCGACGGCTACTATGCAGCGGGGCCGGTCCGGGGGCGTGCCATCTTCCTGTTCGGATTGTGTTGGCGTGCGTGTGATTTTGGTGTCCATGGCAGAAACTCCGGAGTTGTGTCGGGTCGGGTGATGTCATAGGCCGCGGCGCGGGCCGGACGTGTCAGCTCAGACGCCTGCGGGTGGAATCCACTGCACCAGCTCGACCACAAGGCCGTTCGGATCGATGAGCTGGAAAAGTCGGTCGCCCCATGGCTCTTCATGCAAGGCCAACGCGATGGGTGCTCCCTCGCAGGTGAGCCGGTCGTATTCGGCGGCGACATCGTGCACCGTCAAGGACACGATGAATCCTGCCGGTCGCTCGTTGGTCAGCCATCGAGAGGTCGCGGAGCTGGTTCGCGGTTGCAGCACGATCTCGGCGGCGGCGTCGGAACGGGTCAGGCGGACGTAGTTCCCGTCGACGTCGGATTCGTGATATCCGAGGTATGTGGTGAAGAAGCGGCTGGATGCGGATGGATCATCCACCGTCAGTAGCAAGGTGGATCTCATAACGATCATGGTTTTCACCCTGATGTGGCAGGTGATCATGATCAACGGCCGATTCAGTAATCTGCCATTAGTCAGCGGTAATGGAAGCAGGTCAGGGTGGAACTTCGGGATATCGAGATATTCCTAGCGTTGGCGGAGGAGTTGCACTTCGGCAGAACAGCCGCGCGGTTGCACGTGACCCAGGCCCGTGTCAGCCAGGCGATCAAGAAGCAGGAGCGGCGCATCGGTGCCGCGTTGTTCGAGCGATCCAGTCGTAAGGTGACGCTGACCCCGGTCGGGCAACAGCTCTACGAGGATCTACGCCCCATCCATCGCGGGTTGCAGGACAGTCTGGATCGTGCCGCCATGGCGGCACGCGGCAAGACCGCCGAATTGCGGCTGGGCATGCTGAGCGTCAACCAGAACGATCTGAAACCCATCTTCGACCTGTTCTCGGCCCATCATCCCGAATGTGAGCTACGGGTCCGCTACATCGACTTCGGTGACCCGTTCGGCACGCTTCGGCGCGACGAGTTAGACATGGGCATCTTCTGGTTACCTGTGCGAGAGCCGGATCTCACTACGGGTCCGGTCGTCTTCACCGAGCCGGTGGTGCTCGCTTTGGCCGCGGATCATCCGTTGGCCGAACGTGGTTGGGTGACACTCGAGGACCTCGGCGATTTGACCGTCATGGGCGGCGCCCGGCCGGATTACTGGCGCGCGGGACTCGTCCCGACGAGCACACCCAGCGGGCGGCCGGTTCGGATCGGTCCGATCGTGACCAACATGCTGGAGATGACACCGATCCTCGCCTCCGGAGAGGCCGTCTCGCCCGCGCACTCCCATGCCCTGCGTTACTACCCCCACCCGCAGATCGCCTACGTCCCCATCACCGACGCCCCGCTGGCACAGTGGTCACTGATCTGGCGCACGTCCACCGAGACCGACCTTGTCCGCGCCTTCGCCCAGGCGGTCGAGGACATCGGCCCACTCGCGCTGGATCAGTGATCCGTACTGTCGGGCTCGAAGTCGACGAGCGAGTGGGATCAAGCCTTTCGGGACATCGACGGAATTGGTGACTCATGGGGCCGTAGATGGCCTCGAAGACACCGCCATTCCGTGTAATCGCGCCACCGCCGTCCCGACGTCGGTAGCGCACCTGATAATCGAATTCGAAGCAGCAGGTCAGAGGATATCTATCCCGCTCAGTTCAACCCCGCATACGAGTGCGATCCGGAAATCACCATGTTGATGATGAAAAGTGTTCTCGGCGTTTGCAGTTGCTGTCCATGAACGGTCGCGCGATCTACCAGCGGATATGCGTGCTGGGCATATTGGCTGGGTTGGTGCCGCTCGGACCTGCTGCGATCTCTTTCGCCCGTTCCGCCAGGTCGGGTTCGGCGGAAACGATGCCCGCGCTATGGAACGTGCGCCGTCCGGACTTCCGGACGAGCTGACGTAGCAACGCGGTCGCGGCCGGCACTTGATCGTCGGGCACGGCTTCGGCCAGCTGAAGCAGTTCCTCATGGGTGGCGCGCATGGTGTCCAGTGTAGAGCCCGCAACCACGGCCACCTGCACGGATCAGCCCCGCCAGACGCGCTACAGCGACGACCGCATCGGCAGGCATCACCTCCTACGCGAGGAGAAACTGACCACAGAAAAGCATGGGAGGTCATCGAAATTCGACTTCCGATGGAAGCAGGAACCTTGATGAATACAACAGCTGACCAGCTGAAGCCCCAGCTAACGTGAGGTCGTTGGTGCCAGCACACGTCGCGCCGCGTGATGCCCAACGGACCGTCAAGCAATAGACAGAGCGTTGGCTGAAGGGCTATGCGAGCCAGCGAGACAACACGGTGCAGCTCGCGAAGTGGCATGTCAGGAAGATCAACGATGAATTCGGCGACTCGCAGTTGTCGTCCGTGCGGCCGTCCGCAGTCAAGGAGTGGGCCGCGAAACTGAAGGCCGACGGCTTGTCCGACAGCTACATCTACGCGCTACACAGTCGGCTGTCACAGATCCTCGGCGACGCCGTACACGACGGCCTACTCGCACGAAATCCTTGCTCGCGCCGCACGTGACCAGCCGCCGGGCAACAGAAGGTCTACGTTGCCACTACCGAGCAGGTATGGGCGCTCTACGACGCGATGCCTGGTCACGTGCGCGTTGCCGTTCTCCTCGACGCTTTCGTCGGCCTCCAGATCTCGGGGGCGGCGGGGCTCCGGGTCGAAGAGACTTCGCCGGGGCGTCGTGTACCCGCAACGCCAATGGCCGGATCGGCCGCTGAAGACGAAGGCCAGCGACACACCGGTTCCGATTCCCACGGAGCTCGTACAGCTGCTGAAGGAATCGACGCGCGAGTACCGCGGGGAGCACCTCGTATGCGACGAGCTGGGCAACGCGGGGTCAAGCCCTATCAATTCAGTCCGGCATACGAATGCAACCCCGAGATCACCATGTTGATGATGAACAGGTTGAACAACATCGCGACGAACGCCGCGATGTTGATCCATGCCGCTTTGGTGTCACGCCAGCCGGACGTGGCTCGGGCGTGCAGATAGGCGGCGTAGAGGACCCAGGCGATGAAGGAGCAGGTTTCCTTCGGGTCCCAGCCCCAGAAGCGACCCCAGGCAGCCTCGGCCCAGATCGCGCCGAGGATGACGCCCGCGCCGAAGAGCGGGAAGCCGATGATGGTGGCTTTGTAGGCCAGGCGGTCGAGGGTGCGGGCATCAGGCAGACGGCGGGCGATGGTGCCGACGATGTTGGTCGATTCCTGACCGTCGGGCTGACGCAGGCGGTAGAGGAACAGCATGCTCGTCACACCCGCGAACAGGAACACCCCGCTGCCGACGCTCACGATGGTGACGTGCACCGGCAGCCAGAACGACTTCAGCGCGGGAACTACGGGCGCGGCGTCGGCGTAGAGCACGGTGCCCGCGAGGAACATCAGGATCAACACCGGCACGAGCAGGAAGACCCACATCGAGCGGTAGCGCTGCTCACGCAGGAACAACACCCCGACCAGCACAGCGGCGGCCGTCGCCATGGTGACGAACTCGTACATGTTGCCCAGCGGGAAACGGTGGGTCGCGAAGCCGCGCAATATGATCGCGCCGACGTGCAGCACGATGGCGACCATCAGCACGGAGAACGCCATGTTGCCCAGCCGCTCCGACAGCGGTCGTTGCGCGGGCTCGGCGACCCGGCCCGGTCCCGAAAGGGTCGCCCCCACCGACACCAGCTCACGCTCGGCGACCTGACGGCTGCGCGCCGTAGCGTATTGCCAGATCAGCAACACCATGACCAGCGCATACACCACGATTGCCGTCTTGAAGGCGAAATCGCTGTACCTGGCGATGGTCTCGTCGATCGGCATGGTTACTCTCCCGTGGTTTCGGCGCCACGCGCCGAGGTGGTTCGGTCGCCACGAGCGCCCGGTCGCTCATCGAGCAGGCGCCCGCGCATCCGGTCGAACTCGCTTCCCCAGCCGGCCTGGTCGGTTCTGGCGAGCCCGCCCATTTCTACTACAGTGCGTCGTTGATCAACGGTACCGGGTGTGTCCTCGGCCGGGTAGACCCGCACCCAGATCCGCCTGCGCTTGACCAGCAGGGAGACCAACAGTCCCGCCATCATCAACAGTGCGCTCACCAGCACCCACTGCTGCGCGGGATCGTGCGACACCTGCAGGTTCACGAACTCCTGCGCACCATCGAAGGCGACCTTGGTGCCATTGGGAAGCGTGGTCGATTCGCCGGGACGCAGGTTCACCCTGGCCTCCTTGACCAGCCGGCCCTGCTTGACCTGTTCGGGGTCCAGCGCGAACAGCGACTGCGGCTTGCCCGTGTCCAACCCGGAGTCGCCGCGGTAGATGTCGACCGCCACGGCCGGATCATTCATCGCTGGGTACGCGGAACTCATCAGCGTGCCGTGGAACATGGCGGTCGGCGCGAACAGGCCCTCGATCGCGATCTGGTTCTTGCGGCGTTCCTCGTCGGTGGCGTACATGCCGCCGGGCGGGTCGATCCGCAGTACGCCACTGGACAGGAACGTGGACGCGTCGTCGGGTCGCCATTGGATGGACTCGGTGCGGGTCTGCCCATTGGGAAAGGTAACCGTGAAGGTCGGCGCGTAGCCGTGGCCCTGCAGGTAGAGCCGATCACCTGCGACCCGGAGCGGGTGGTTCACCTGCACCTGGGTGTCGCGCCAGGTGTTCGTCCGGAGGTCGTCGCCTGCCTGGTAGGCAATACCCGCGGTGAACATCTCGGCCTGGCCGTTCGTCAGATAGTCGGCCTTGAAGTCCTCCACCCGCACGCAGACCGGAGTCATGCCGGTGCCGTCGTTGACGTTGCCCGCCTTGAACGAGTCGAACACCGCGGGCGAGGTGGTGCAGAAGCCGGGGCCCTTGTTCGCCAGCACGATAACGCTGCCCTCGTAACCGAACAGCTTGCCCGCCGCGATGGCGATCAGCAGCCCGACCAAGGCGAGATGGAACACAAGATTCCCGAGTTCGCGGGTGTAGCCCTTCTCCGCCGACAACGTCACCTCGCCGTCGCGCGTACCCGGCCGGACCTCGGTACGCCAGCCGCGCAACTGAGTGCGGGCGCGCGCGACCACCTCCTCCGGCGTCTGCGCGACGCTGCCGGAGTAGTGGTGCGGGAGCCTGGTCAGGTTGCGCGGTGCCCGCACCGGCGGCGTGCGCAGCGCGTGGTAGTGGTCGACGATGCGCGGCAGGATGCAGCCGACCAGCGAAATGAACAGCAGCGCGTAGACAGCCGTGAACCAGAAGCTGGAAAACACGTCGAACAGCTCGAACCGGTCCATCCACGGACCGAGCGTCGGCCGATCGGCGATGTACTGGGCGACCTTCTGCTCGTTGAGATTGCGCTGCGGCAGCAGCGCGCCGGGAATCGCGGCCAGTGCGAGCAGGAACAGCAACACCAGCGCGGTGCGCATGCTGGTGAGCCCGCGCCATGTATTGCGCACGAACGCCCAAGCGCGGCCGAGCACGGATTGGCGCGGCGGCGCGGGAGTTTCGGTTGCCTGCTGGTCGGTCACGGTCATATCGGCAAGGTCACCTCGGAAACGAACGCATCGCGCACCCAGGCGACGAACTGGTCCCATGCCCCCGTCACCAGCGCGGCGCCGACCGCGACCAAAAGGATGCCCCCGATGACCTGGATGGTGCGCGAATTGCGGCGCAGCCAGCCGACGCCGCGCAGCGCGCTCGCCGACCCGAACGCGAGGACAACGAACGGCAGGCCGAGGCCGAGGCAGTAGGCGACGATCAGCGCGACTCCGCGCGCAGCTGTCGTCCCGTCGGTGCCCGCGGCCACCGCCATCACACCCGACAGCGTCGGGCCGAGACAGGGCGTCCACCCTAGCGCGAACACCCCGCCGAGCAGCGGCGCGCCCATGATGCTGGTGAGCCTGCGCGGCTCCATCCTGGTGTCGCGCTGCAACGCGGGCACGAGGCCGATGAACACCAGGCCCATCAGGATCGTGACCACGCCGCCGATCCGTTGCAGCATTTCACGATTCACATTGAGCGTCTGGATGACGCCGAACACGGTGGCCGTGGCGAGCACGAAGACCACGGTGAACCCGGCGACGAACAGTCCGGCCGCACCGGCAACCCGCATCCGTCCGGAGCGCCGTTCCGCCGAATCCGTGACGGCAACCGAGCCCGTCCTGCCCTTCGCGGCCTGGGCGGCGGTCGCGGGCGGGGCCTCGGCGCCGACCAGTCCGGCCAGATAGGAGAGATACCCCGGCACGAGCGGCACGACGCACGGCGAGGCGAACGACACAAGACCCGCCAGCAGGCACGCGCCGAGCGCCAGTAGCAGTGGCCCGGAGGCCGCCGTCTGCTGGAACGACTCCCCAGCGCCGGCAAGCACCATCACGTGGCCTCCCCGCTCTGCGGCGACGCTGCGGGCCCAGCTCTCACACCGACTCCCCCTCGGGCGCCTCCTCGAGCCCTGCGCCGCGGCGCAGGGACACCCGCCGCTCGGTGACGACAGGCTCCTCGGTCACGTCGAGCACGCCGAACTCCAGCAGCGAGTCGGCGGCGACGCTACGCGGCACGGTGGCGATACCCGCCCACCGGTCATCGACGGCCCATCCGCCTCCGATGCGTCGGGGGCCCTGCCGTGGCCGACAGGCGCGGGGTTTGCGGGTACGGCGGTCGCGATTCATTGTGATTCCTCCGCGGCGAGACGTTCGACCACCGGCTGCAGATCGTCGGCGAGCAGAGACCGCAGGAAGACCGCGGCGACCCGGTGCTGCCGATCGAGAACGAGGGTGGTGGGGATGACACTGGTAGGGAAATTACCGCCGAGCGCGAGCAGCGTGCGCATAGACGGGTCATAGATGGACGGATAGCCGACCTTGTTGTCGACGACGAAGTCCTGGGCCTTGTCCTGTTGCGGGTCACGGACGTTGATGCCGAGATACGCGACACCCTTGTCCTTGGTCGCCTCGAAGACCTTTTCCAGGGCGGGCGCCTCGGCGCGGCACGGACCGCACCACTGGCCCCACAGATTGAGCACAACGACCTTGCCCGCGTAGTCCTCGACCGAGGCGGTCTTGCCCGCGGTCATCAGATCGGGGCCGGCCAGCGGGCCGATGGTGCCGCGCGCAGCGGGCGGGTCGTAGAAGATGTCGGTCTTGCCGCCGGGCGAGACGAACTCGAAGGTGCCGCCGGAAGCCACCGCATCCGAACCGGTCGAACAGCCCGCGAACGCGGCGATCAACGCCACGCACGCCAGCAGAACCGGTATCACCCGCCGGGTCGGCGTCGTAGCCGTCGGCGGGGTGACAGACGAGGTGGACCGAGTCATGCGCCGTGTACCGAGGGGTCCGAGCCGCCCGCGGGCTCGGAGTAGACGATGTCCACGAGCGTGTCGCCCTGGTAGACCAGCGAGGTCAGCGAGGCGAGCGAACACTGCCGGAGCCGCGGGTCGTGCCACAGCCGCTGCCCTTGCAGAAACCGCCGCAATGTCCACACCGGCAACTGGTGCGATACCAGCACCGCCTCCCGCCCCGCCGCCTCGACCCGCGCCTTGTTCACCGCGGCCAGCATGCGGTGCGCGATCTGCAGGTACGGCTCGCCCCAGGACGGGGTGAACGGGTCGCGCAGCTTCCACCAGTGCCGCGGTTTGCGCAACGCGCCGTCGCCCACCGAGACGCGCAGCCCCTCGAAGGTGTTGCCCGCCTCGACGAGGTTCTCGTCGGTCCGCACGATCAGGCGGTGCTGCGCGGCGATGGGCTCGGCGGTCTCCTGCGCCCGCTGCAGCGGAGAGGCGATCACCAGCGCGATGTCGTGATCGGCCAGCGCTCGCGCGACCGCACCGGCCTGCGCCCGGCCCGCCACCGAGAGGCTGAAGCCGGGTAGCCGCCCGTACAAGATCGCGTTCGGGTTGTGCACCTCGCCGTGCCGCAGCACGTGCACGATCGTTTCGACGGGCGCGGTACCGCCGTCGTGCACCCGGTCGCCGACCAGGGTGGCCGGGTTGTCGTCGGCCGAACCGGCCGCCGTGGATTCACCGCCCGCACCGGCGGCATCCGAATCGGCGGGCAGCCCACTCACCGGCCCTGCGGTGGACTCGATGCCCGCGTCGGCGGTGCCCGGCTCGGCGGCGTCGGTGGTGGGGTTGGTCAGCCCGCGATGTTCGGCATCGGGCTGATCGCGATCGGAACTCACGCGCGGGATCCTTCAGGGGTGGCGGCCGCCGCCGCGTGTGCGGCGGCGGGCAAGGCGGCGGCGATACGGTCGAATGCGTTTTCGTCGAGCGCTGCGGAAACGAACCATGCCTCGAACGCGCTCGGCGGTGCATACACGCCGCCGTCGAGCAGAGCGTGGAAGAACGCTGGGTAGCGCCAAGTCTGGCTCGCCTTGGCGGCGGCATAGTCGGTGACCGGGCGTTCGGCGAAGAACACGCTCACCATATTGCCCGCGAACTGGACCTGATGCCCGACTCCCGCGCCGGTCAACGCCGCACGAAACAGACCGCCGAGCCGCTCGGCGTTGCGATCGAGCGCGGTGTAGACGTCATCGTCGGCAGCGCGGAGCGTGGCGAGGCCAGCGGCCACCGCGACGGGGTTACCGGAGAGTGTGCCCGCTTGGTAGACCGGGCCGAGCGGGGCGAGGTGATTCATGATCTCCGCGCGCCCGCCGAACGCTGCGGCGGGCAGACCGCCGCTCATCACCTTGCCGAAGGTGTAGAGATCGCCCGCGACGCCCTCACGGCCGAACCAGCCCGCGCGGCCGACCCGGAAACCGGTCATCACCTCGTCCATGACGAGCAGCGCACCGTGCTCTGCGGTGAGCGCCCGCAGGCCCGCGTTGAAACCGGGCAGCGGCGCGACGGCGCCCATGTTGCCCGCCGCGGCCTCGGTGATCACGCACGCGATCTCGCCGGGATTCGCGGCGAACGCAGCCGCTACTGCGTCGAGGTCGTTGTAGGGCAGCACGATGGTGTCGGCGGCCTGGGCACCCGTGACGCCGGGCGAAGTGGGCAGGCCGAGCGTGGCGACGCCGGAGCCCGCGTCGGCGAGGAGTGCGTCGACGTGACCGTGGTAGCAGCCGGCGAACTTGATGATCTTGGTGCGGCCGGTATAGCCGCGGGCGAGCCGGACCGCGCTCATGGTGGCCTCGGTGCCGGAGTTCACCAGGCGCACCCGGTCCACGGGCGCGACCCGCTCTACGATGGCCTCGGCGAGTTCGATCTCCGCCTCGGTCGGCGCGCCGAAGGACAGTCCGTCGACCGCCGCGCGGCGTACCGCCTCGACGACCGCCGGGTGCGCGTGTCCCAGGATCATCGGCCCCCATGAGCAGACCAGGTCGACGTACTCGTTTCCGTCGGCGTCGACGAGTGTCGAACCGCGGGCGGAGGTGATGAATCGCGGTGTCCCGCCGACGGATCGGAATGCCCGCACCGGGGAGTTGACGCCACCCGGAATCACCGAACCGGCCCGATCGAAGAGCTGAGCGGAAACCGGCACCGATGCACTGGTCACGCGCGGAGAAGAACTCACGTATTCCAGTCTCTCAGCCCGCATGAAACGGTCCGACGACAGGGTGTAGTGGAGTGACCCGGGCCGCAGCCGGTCGGCAACACGCCGATGCGTTGTTTGCGCGGATATTGATCGCTGCGCGTTTGCCGATGCGTAGTGTCGGGAACAATCGTCTACCGGCTGGGAAGGTCTGCATGCGGATTGCCATCGTCAGCGCGACTGTGCTGACCGCTTTCACCGCGGCCGTCAGCGCGGCCGCGACGCTAGGCGCCGGTTCGGCCGCCGCGGCGGAACCGATCGGACAGATCGACCAAGGGCGGATCGGCCTACACCTGAACCACGAAGAGACCTCCGTGCTGGCCGACGGGCCGATTCCCGCGGTAGTCACCATGATCGTCCCGCTCAGCCGGATCGGCGCGGGCCTGAAGAACGACACCGGTATCTACCGTGACGAGAACGGCGGGGTGCACGCCTCGCTGCGCCAAGTGGTGTCGGAGGCGGCGAGCCACCTGGACGGGACGGTCACCTTCTATCTGAATGCCCCGGGCACCCGCAACGGCCGAGTCATGGACATCTACCAGAACTGGAGCTGAGCGGGTGCCACGGACAGTCCGTCAGGTGTACATGCAGGGCGCCTGCGCTGAGATGGTGTGCAGGAAGCACATGAACGAGTTGTAGGGGCCCGCGGACCCCGATTCCGGCACGAAGATCGGCGCGTCGACGGCGGTCGCGTCCTCCAGCGGCAGACCCGGACTCGCGCCCGCAGGCGCTGCCCCGATCCCGAGGGTGGCGGCCACGGCAAACGCGGCACAGATCTTCACAGCGAACCGGTTCATCAAACACATTCCTTATCGATACGCGTTCCCACTGCGGCCGAAATGATCACGGCCGCAGAGAAATTCCCGAGAAAAGCGCGCGGTCGGCGAGCTTGCCGCACCGACCAACGCATCGTGCAGCTGCACGGTAACCCAGGCGTGTGGCCCGAGACGATTCGACGGCGATAGCCTCGTCTAGGTGATGCTGACGCAGAACAGCGCGAATCCGGTGGTTACCAGGCACGCCAAGGGCTCGGGCAGCGCGTGCAGCAGCGGCGCAGGCGGGAACGTGGCTGTGAAGGCGGGCATCACCGGAACAGGCTGCGCCGGAGCGGAATCCGCAACTGCGGCGGCCAGGACCGTCGAGGCCGTGCAGATCAGACCCGCGGCCATCGCACCGAGAAGCGTTCGCAGGACTGTTGGCTTCATGAACTCGATGTTCCCGTGATCGGCGAGGCCAAACAGCCAGGCCAACAGAATCGACGCTCAGCGTCCGGCTCCAGCAAGTCCACGGAGGCCACGGACGAGCCGGGCCGTCGCGTCGACCGCGAGCACCCCGGCCACCGCGAGGAGCACCGCGGCCAACAGCAGCGAGGGCGCGGCATAGCGGGTCGCGGTGAATCCCGGTGCGTCGCCGGACGGCCCGAAATCGGTGGTGCGAATACCGTTGCACCAGCTCAGCACCGCCCACATCAGCGCGAGCACGATCAGGCCCACTTCGACTATCACCGCGATGATCCAACGCCTCAATGGTCCGCTCCGTCCTTTTTCCGGTTCACGACCTCCGTCAACGCCGCTCGCAACGCCTTGTGATCCTTGGCCCACGCCTGCACCAGCCTGCCGTCGGCCATCCGCAACCCGATGCCAGTGCGGCGGCGCGGCACGCCGGTCAACTCACCGAGCGTTCTGGCCGATTCCCATTCGTTCTCGCCCGCGTCGCGCCAGGATTCCTCGTCGCGCTCGGGGAAGACTTCGGCGATCGAGCTCAGCGGCAGCGATTCAGTACCCTCGCGCAGCGTCGTTCCGGTGAGTTGCACCCCGACGTGCCGTTTACCCGCGATCACTTGGAGCACAACGAACCCCGCGATCAAGGCGGCACAGAAGAGGAGCGCGAACCAGTGCACGGAACTACCTGTGACGAGTTCGAGGACAAGAATGGCCAGGCACAGGATCGGCCCGTAGGACACCGCACGCCAGCGGGCGCCCGGTTCGGCGAACAAGACGGTCGTATCGGTCACGCCGAGCCCACCACGGCGGCGGAAAACGACACGGGAAGTGGAATCAGCGAGTCAGACCGGGCAGCAACAGCACGGCGACGGTGAGCACACCGAACAGGATCAGCAAGCTCAAGACGGCCAGGTCCCGCCGAATGCTGTGCGGCTGGTGGATCACCACTCGCATCGTTGCCTCCGATTCTCCGGGGCCGGCCGCCCGATCCCGCACACAAGCGCAAGAAAACGTCTGACAGGCGACTACCGGTTCCCGTGTCCACTGTGACAACTTTCACGATACATGCAGACCGACCCTTGACAAATTGAGAACCTGTTGCAACAGCGGTTCACCGTCGGCCTATCTGGAAATACGCGGTGGATTCGGGACGGTGGGAGAGATAGATCGCGCCGACACCGAGCACGCTCTGCACGATCGAGGCACCACCAGCCACCAGCGAGGCCGTTCCGTCTACCGCGCCGATCGCGAACAGCGCACCGATGCCGACCACCACGACCCACGCACCGAGGGCGGTCAACACAGTCCGCGCCCAGAGCTTGCCGCGCGCGAACTGATGCACGATCACCAGCGCCAGCGCGGCGACGCCGAGCCCGATCAGCACCACAACCACGTACACCATCGCCACCATCAGCTCGGCGGCGGCAATCGTGACCTGCGGGTCCTTCTCCCTGGCCTGGTCGAAGACCTCCCTGGCGAAGGTGTGCCGCTGGGGCAATGCGCCGATGATCGACGCGATCAGCTGCACGACGCCGAATCCGACTACGCCCCACCACAATTGCCGCGCGGTACCGATATCCACCGGCATCGGGGCCTTGGTGGGTCGAGCACCGGGCGGTCCCGGCATGTTCGTCACGACAACCAGTGCGCGGCCTCGGTCGCCCAGTAGGTGAGCACAATGTCCGCGCCCGCCCTACGGATGCCCATCAGCGATTCGAGTACGGCGCCGCGGCGATCGATCCAGCCCCGCTCGGCGGCCGCTGTGATCATCGCGTACTCGCCGGAGATCTGGTAGGCGGCGACCGGGACCGTCGAGCGATCGGCCACGTCGCGCAAGATGTCCAGATACGACATGGCCGGCTTCACCATCACGATGTCCGCGCCCTCGGCCAGATCCAGCTCCAGCTCACGGATCGACTCGCGGCGATTGGCCGGGTCCTGCTGGTAGGTGCGCCGGTCGCCTTCCAGCGACGAGGCGACAGCCTCCCGGAACGGTCCGTAGAAAGCCGAGGCGTACTTCGCGGCGTAGGCCAGAACGCCGGTGTCGGTGCGGCCGACGGCGTCCAGTCCACGGCGGATCGCGCCGACCTGGCCGTCCATCATGCCGCTGGTGCCGAGCAGGTCGGCGCCGGCCTCGGCTTGGGCGAGGGCCATGTCGACGTAGCGGTGCAGCGTCGCGTCGTTGTCCACGGTGCCGTCGGTGGCAAGCACGCCGCAGTGGCCGTGATCGGTGAACTCGTCCAAACAGGTGTCGGCCATCACCACAGTCGCATCACCGACCTCGTCGGCGAGCGCGCGCAGGCCGCGGTTGAGGATGCCGTGCGGATCGCTGGCCTGACTGCCGGTGGCGTCCTTGTCCTCCGGGTGCGGCACCCCGAACAGCATGAGCCCGCCGACGCCGGCCGTGACCGCCTCGACGGCGGCTTTACGCAGCGAATCCAGCGAATGCTGCACGACCCCTGGCATGGAGCCGATCGCCCGCGGTTCCTCCAGGCCGTCGGCCACGAACATCGGCAACACCAATTGCCGTGGTTCTAGCGTTGTTTCGGCCACGAGACGACGTAACGCAGGGGTACGGCGTAACCGCCGCGGGCGGTCCATTCCGGTCATGAATCGCACGATACGCCCGGTCGGATCGGCTGTCGCGAGCACCCTTTGCCTGCCGTACGGGCGCGAAAGGCGGGCCGAACCCGTGGTCCAGCGGCGCCGACATCGGCCGTAGAGAAGGCGGTCATCGAGAAACCCGGCACGGTGGGTGAAATCACACCTGCCGCGGCACCCGAAGGCGCATACTCCGACTGAGGGCAAGACCCCACGGGGGACAGCATGACCGATCCGCACATCGATATCTCGCTGGCCAGAGCCGCCGACTTCGAGTCGTGGGCGGCGGTGCTGCTATCGGACTGGTGGCCGGTGCTGACCGGCGGCCTGCACCCACCCGCCACCACACTGCGGGCCTGGCGGGCCGCCGATGGGACCGCGCAGGTCTTCCGGGTCGAGTTCGTCGCCCGGCAACTGGCCGCACCTCAGCTGATGCCTGCCGCGCACACCGCCTTCGGCATGCTCGGCATGGTCCCCGACGAATACGAGTGGGCGCGTAGCCGGGGCAGCCATCTGGTGGGCAACACCGAGGACGCCGTCGTGCAACTGCGGTTCTCCGCCACCGCGCAGACCGTTTTCCTGCGACTGCAGAGCAGGCCGTACCGGGTGTCGCCGGAGGCGGGCCGACGACTGCTCGCCAGGGCCGAGGAGAACCTGCCGTTCCCCAACACCAGCACCGGTCCACTGGACGTGCGGGTGGCCCGCAACAGCGCGCGGCATCTGCTCGCTGGACACGGCGCGCGGTACGCCACACCGGCAAACCCTTTGCAACTCGGCCCGCCGGAGCAAGTCGCCGACCTGGGCTGGGCCTTCATTTTTCCCTGGTCCACCACCTCCTGGTATATCGACGGCGCGGCGCCGGTGCTTCCGCCGGGCAGTCGAGGACCGATCGTGGTCGTCAAGGACTCCGGGCACACCTGGTTGCTGAACAGCCTGAACAGCTACAACGCGCAGCTGACCGCTTACGCTCGCGACCGCGGGTACCCGAACACCGTTCGGCATCCGAGATGACCGAGCGCGGGAGTTCCGACGGCGCCGCAACAAAGGGGGATGACATGTCCGAACCAACCGAGCCGCCCACCGACGTCGAACTCGCCGCCATGGAGCGGCGAGCCGAGGCGCTGTGGGACGCAGGCGATGCGGCCGGCGCCGAACTCTGGCTGCGCCGGGCCGCGACAGGCGGCAGCGCCGGCGCGATGGCGAAGCTGGGCACACTGTTGAGCACCGACGGGCGGATCGGCGAGGGGATCGACTGGCTGGAGACCGCCGCCGCGCGCGGCGACTCGATGGCCGGCCAGCAACTGGGCCTGCTGCATCTTGAGCGCGGGAATCTCGACGACGCCGAGCGGTGGTTGCGCCCCGCGGCCGAGCACGGACTGCCCGAAGCACTGTGCAACATGGGGGTGCTAGCCAATCGCCGGGGCCGCAACGACGAGGCCGAGCGCTGGTATGAGCGGGCCGTGCGCGCCGGAAATCCCACGGCCATGCGCAGTCTCGGACTGCACCTGGCGCGCCGCGGCGCATTCGACCGCGCGAGAGAGCTGCTCACCGAGGCCGCGCGCCGGGGAAGGGCCGATGCGATGGCGGTGCTCGGCGCTCTGCACCTCGACCGGGGTGATCAGCTCGCGGGTGAACGATGGCTGCGCAAAGGCGCCGCCGCGGGCGACCCGGACTCGATGTTCCATCTCGCGCTGTTCCTGCGCGAACAGAACACCGCCTACCTCGCGGGCGACCTCGCCGATCCCGCGGTACTCCGCGCCGCCGCCGCGATCGCTACCGGCCGCACACCGGCGCAACAGGAGGCGAGGCAGTGGCTCGAACGCGCCGCCGCGCTCGGCCATCCCCAGTCGTTGCGGCTGCTGCACGACCTGTGAGCGTGCGTCTTGTGCGTGAAAACCATTGTGGGACCCATAGTTTGTCGGTACCCCACGGTAGAATCGAAGATATGTTCGAGGGGCTCGCCGCCCCGATCCCCACAGGAGGGATGCCAGTGCGCACGCCGAAAACCGCTCTCATCGACCGTCCTTATACCCCGCTGGAAAAGCGTCCGCTGCCCGCGGGTCGCCCCCGCGCGTGGTATGTCGTGCACAACCGGCGCCTGAAGGCGATGCGACTCGCGATCGCCCTGCTCGACTCTGGCGTCTACGCCCCGAGTTACGCCACCAACAAGCGGATCCGGCACACCGCCGAGGTGATCGGCATCCGTCCGCCGTCGGAAGCCACCTGCACTATGGTTCGCACCTTGATGCGCAAGCGGCACTGATATTTGATGGGTGACGCTCGACGGCGCGTGCCACCTACCACAGGGAAAGAGCCGCCGACCTGCGGTCCACGGCTCTTTCCCTGCGTCATGCCAGGCGCGCGGCCCCGATACACCCTGCCTGATCGCAAGATCCGATCTGGGCCCGAACCATTCCACCGCCCGGGGGCGGGGCGACTCGTCCGAAACCGCGGATCAGCGGCTGCGGCGGCTCTTCTTGCGGGGCGGCGGCAGAAGGCCTTCGGCTCGGAGCCGGGCGGCGTGCTCGGCCAACGCCTCGACCAGGGGACCAACTTGGGCCACCTCGGGCTGCACGTCGACACGCAGGCCGAACTCGATGGCGGTTTCGGCGGTCTTGGGGCCGATACACGCCACGATGGTGCGGGCATGCGGCTTGCCCGCGATACCGACCAGGTTGCGCACCGTGGAGGAGGAGGTGAACAGGACCGCGTCGAAGCCTCCGGTCTTGATCATCTCGCGGGTCTCCGCGGGCGGCGGCGATGCGCGCACCGTGCGGTAGGCCGTGACGTCGTCGATTTCCCAGCCGCGATCGCGCAGCCCTTCGGCCAGCGTCTCGGTGGCGATGTCCGCACGCGGCAGCAGTACCCGGTTGACCGGGTCGAAAATATCGTCGTAGGGCGGGAAGTCGGCCAGCAGGCCCTCGGAGGACTGCTCACCGCTGGGCACCAGCTCGGGGTTGATGCCGAACGAGCGCACTTTTTCCGCGGTAGCCTCGCCGACACAGGCGATCTTCACGCCGGAGAACGCCCGTGCGTCCAGACCGAACTCGGCGAACTTCTCCCACACCGCGCGCACCGCGTTGGTGGAGGTGAACACCACCCACTGATAGCGCCCATCGACCAAGCCCTTGACCGCGCGTTCCATCTGCGCCGGGCTGCGCGGTGGCTCGACCGCGATCGTCGGCACCTCCATCGGGATGGCGCCGTGCGTGACCAACCGCTCGCTCATCTCGGCGGCCTGATCCTTGGTGCGCGGCACCAGCACAGTCCAGCCGTACAGTGCGCGCGACTCCCACCACGACATCTTCGAACGCTGGGCGACCACCTTGCCGATGGTCACCACCAGCGGACCGACCAGCTCGGAGGCCGCGCTGTTCAGCGTGGCCAAGGTGGCCTCGATGGTGCGCTGCTGGCGGGTGGTGCCCCGCACCGTCACCGCGACCGGGGTCTGCGGCGCCATGCCGTGCTCGACCAGTGCGCTCGCGGTTTCGGCCAGGTGCCCGGAAGTCGCGTGCAGCACGAGCGGACCGGGGGCGGTCGCGAGTGCGGCCCAATCGACCTCACCGCGCACGTCGGCCTCGGTGTGCCCGGAGCCGAGCGCGATGCCCGCGTAGCTGGGCACCGCCGAGCCGTTGGGCAGGCCGGGCAGCACCTCGAAGACCATGTGCGAACGGGTGACGGCATTGACCTCGGCGATCACCGAATCGGTGGTCAGCGGGTCGCCCGCGACCACCCGGACCACGTCATGCCCGCTGCGCGCCTCGGCGATCAGTGTCTTGGCCACTTCGGCGGGCTCGCCGAGCGCGGGCCGCACGTCCACCGGGCGCTCGCCGTCGGGGCCTGGCTCGACCGCGGTGCCGATCAGGGCGAGCACGCCCTTGTCGACGTCGGGGTCGGTGAACGCCAGCGTCGCCCGCCCGATCACTTCACGGGCCCGCACGGTGAGCAGCGCCGGGTCACCGGGACCCGATCCGACGAAAAGAATCCGACCAGGGTGTTTTTTGGTGGCTCGGCTCATGCCTGCACCTCGCTGACGCTCGGCTCCGGCATGCCCGAAGGCGCGGTGCCTATGATTCGCTCGCTACGCTCGCTCATTGGCTGTTCTCCATTGGGCTGGGATTGGGCAAGTCTGTGTCGGGCGAACTCACCGCCTGGGCACGGGAACCGTCGTCCGGTTCGGTCGCGAGAAGCTCGCGCGCGCCCATGTCGAGCAGCTCGCGCGCCAGCGCACGGCCGAGCTCCGCCGCCTTCGTAGGGGCGCCGACCACCGACGCCCGCAACACATCGGACCCGTCGACGGCCGCCGCGCAGGCGCGCAGTGAAAGCTCATCCACGATCCGTCCTTCGTCGTCGAGCGACTCGACGACCTCGGCGAGCGCGCCGATCGGCGCGGTGCAACCGGCCTCCAGCTCGGCGAGCAGCGCCCGTTCAGCGAGTACCGACGAGCGGGTGGCGGCGTCGTCCAAGCCGGTCAGAATCTCGATGAGCGCGTCGTCGTCGCTGCGGCATTCGACCGCAAGTGCGCCCTGGGCAGGGGCGGAAAGCATCTGCACCGGCTCCAGTGCCTCGGTGACCGCGTCCAGCCGATCGATGCGGGCCAGTCCGGCCCTGGCCACCACGACAGCGTCCAACTCGCCCTCGATGACCTTCCGTAGCCGGGTGTCCAGGTTGCCACGCAGCGGGACGACGTCCAAGCCGAGGCCGAGTGCCCGCAGCTGCGCCGCGCGCCGCGGCGCGGAGGTTCCGACCTTGGCGCCCGCCGGCAATTCGCCGAGCACCAGTCCGTCGCGCGCCACCAGGGCGTCGCGCGGGTCCTCGCGGGGCGGGATGGCGGCAATGGTGAAGCGCGAATCCTGCGCGGTCGGCAGATCCTTATAGGAGTGCACCGCGATATCGATGGCACCGGCGGCAAGCTCGTCCCGCAGCGCGGAGGTGAACACTCCGACGCCGATCTTCTGCACCGGGTCCGCCGACAGATCACCGGCGGTCTTGATCACGACCAGCTCGGCCGGCTGACCCGCGGCGATCAGCGCGTCGCGCACCGTGCCCGCCTGGGTGAGAGCGAGCAGGCTTCCTCGGGTGCCGATCCGCCACGGCGCACGTGTGCTGCCCGCGGTCACGCTGCCCTCCTGCACCATGGTCATGCCGTTTGCCCCTGTTCCTCTCCGCGATGCCCGGCGGTGAAGTCGTCGGCCAAGGCGATCTCGCCGTCGGCCAGTGTGAGATCGATGCCCTCGCCGGGGAGGGCGGTGATCTCCATCGGTGCGGCGACCGCCTGCGCGGCACCGGGTTTCAGTTCGAACAGTTCCCGCAGCGCCTCGGCGTAACTGTCACCGCCCGGCGTGGACGCCAGTTGCTTGACTCGCACCGTCGGCGCGTGCAGTAGTTTGTCGACCACCCGGCGCACGGTGCGCGCCACCTCGTCACGCTCCGGATCCGCGAGACCGGGCAGCCGCGAGCCCAGTCGGAGCAGTTCGGCCTCGACCACCTCCGCGGCGCGCTGGCGCAGCGCGGCTACGGTCGGGGTGACCTCCGCCATTCGCTGTCCGGCAAGGTATTTGGCGAGCTCGTCGGCGACGATCGAGCGCGCGGCCGCCGTGTCGTCGGCGGCCGCGCCCGCCGCGGGATCGCGCTGCAACGTCTCGATATCGATGACCGTGACACCGGGCAGCCCGGCCACGGCATGCTCGACGTCGCGGGGCAGGCCCAGATCGCAGAACACCAGAGGCCGCTCATCCGTCGCGAATTCGTCGCCGCGCTCCCGCTCCGTGAGCGCACGGTGGGTGTCGGCCAACGTCACGACCGCGCCGACCGCGCCGGTACAGGTGACTACCACATCGGCCGCGGCCATCGCCTCGGTGAGCCGGGACAGCTCCCGCGCATCGGCCTCGACGCCGTGCGTGGCCGCGGTCTCGGCCAGCCTGCGCGCCCGCTCGATGGTGCGGTTCACCACGATGATCCGGTCGATCCCTGCGCGCGAAAGATGCGCCACCGCAAGGCCGCCCATCGCGCCGGCGCCGACGACCACGGCGGTCCGTCCGGCCAGTGAGCCGAGCACGTGCTGCGCGCGATCCAGCGCCACCGACACCACCGACGCGCCCGCGCGGTCGATCCCGGTCTCGGAGTGCACCCGCTTACCGACCCGCAGCGCGTGCTGGGACAGCTCGTGCAGGGTCCGCCCGACCGCCTGCTGGGCGTCGGCGGAGGCATAGGCGCCGCGGATCTGGCTGAGCACCTGCTGCTCGCCGACCACCATCGAGTCCAGGCCGCTGGCCACGGCGAACAGATGCTCGGCGGCCGCCTCGGAGTAGCGGACGTAGGCGTGCTTGGTCAGATCGGGCAGCGGCAGCCCGGAGTGCTTGGTCAGCAGGTCGCCGACGTCGGCGAGGCCACCGTGGAAGGCATCGACCACCGCGTAGACCTCGACCCGGTTGCAGGTGGAGACAATCATCGCCTCGGAGATGTGGCTGGAGGCGAGCATGCGATCGATGAGCTTCGGTCGGTCCGTATCGGTGATCGCCACCTTCTCCAGCACCGCCACCGGCGCGCTGCGATGCGAGATGCCGACGAGCAGAACACTCATGCCTGTGCCTCGCTCTCGCCCGGCAGGGGCCTGCGCGGCGGCATTCTGTGCTGGTTGATTCGCTCGCTGCGCTCACTCATGGTGTGACCACCGATCCCTTGCTGCTTGGCTCCGTTGCCGTATGCGAGGTTGCCGAATGCTTGAGTCCCGGGTGCGTGGCCGCCGAATGCGGCGTCGGGAGCCGGTGCGCAATACGTCCAGACCCGGCATGCGCGACCTCGGGGAACGGGGCGGCGTCGGCATTGCGCACCCGTTCGAATGACAGCATCTGCATTTCGACGGCCAGATCCACCCGTCGGACTTCGACCGTCGCCGGCGCGACAAGCTCGCAGGGAGCGAAGCTCAGAATCGACTGCAACCCGGAGGCAACCAGCCGGTCGCACACGTCCTGAGCCGCGTCGTCGGGGACTGTGATGACCGCGATGGTCGGTTCCAGCGCGGCGACGGCCTCGGCCAGCGCGGCGACATCGCGCACCACCAGACCGGCGACCGACATGCCGATGACGTCGGGGTGGCTGTCGAACATGCCGACCACGGTGAACCCGCGTCGCTGAAACCCGCGGTAGCCGACCAGGGCTCGCCCCAAGTTCCCCGCGCCGACGAGCACGACACGGTGGCCCTGCGACAGGCCGAGCACGTCCTCGATCCTCGACCGCAGCTTGGCCACGTCATAGCCGACACCACGCACGCCGTTGGGCCCGAGGAACGACAAATCCTTGCGCAACTTCGCCGAATTGACACCCGCCGCGACAGCCAGTTCCTCACTCGATACGATGGCCACACCGTCGTCGGCCAACAAGGCGAGGACCCGAAGATAGGTGGCCAGCCGCGCGACGGTGGCCTGCGGGATGTCCTTCTGCAGAGCCCTGCCGGAGACGCCGCTCGGCGCCTCATGCTGCTCTGTCACGTCGTCGGCTCCTCGTTCCGGCCCATCGGGCGCCGGTTCGTCGCTCGACCTCTGGCCCAGGACGGTCCGGTGCCACGGTCGAATTTTCGGATTTCAGGGCGGCTCCGCAGCCTCGGCATGCGGGTCGCGTGCCACCACCGTAACTGCTTGTGAAGCCCTGCACAAAGTCGGTGAAATTGACCTCATTTTCCGCCGCGACCAGCACAACGGCCGGAACGGGCGGCAAACGGCGCCGCTCAGTGCTTCAGGTCCGCCCGCAATCGGGCCTCGTCTACCTCGAAATAGCTGTGCTCTCGGCCGTCCAGCAGTACGACAGGAAGGCGGTCTCCGTACTCCGCGCGCAGGCCAGGGTCGCTTGCGGCGGCTTCGTCGACGTCCACAGTCCGCGGTTCGATGTCGAATTCGGCGCAGATCGCACGCAGCTGTTCCAATGCGAGCACGCACAGGCCGCAGCCCACTCTGGTCAGCAACGTCACCGAATGTGTGGGATTGGTCATGCGGAGTATTAAATCGGGCGCCCCACACACCTCGAAGGCACCGTACGCGCTTCGCGATTGTGTCGCACGCTGCCTGCGGTGCAATGCGGGAGCTCCCGCACCCCGAAGGCAACGTACGCGCTTCGCGATTGTGTCGCACGCTGCCTGCGGTGCAATGCGGGAGCTCCCGCACCCCGAAGGCACCGTACGCGCTTCGCGATTGTGTCGCACGCTGCCTTCTGCCGTGACTGGCGGCCGATCCGGTTACTGTTGACGTGATTCGCGCGACGGGCGGAGGTACTGGTGCCGGAACGATCGAGGGTGGCAAAAGCCGGATTCATCGCTGGACGGTTCGGTGAGTTTCCAGCACGGTGGAATCTGAGTCAGGTGGGCCAAGGTCTTCAGGGTCTGCAGGATCAGCTCGCCCGTATCTCGCGTAGCCCCTTCGGCCCTAGCGAAGAGGAATTGCGCGCGAACCTGGCCGGCGAGGCGAGCGCGGACGCGGCCCTGACACTGCACGACGCGGAACTGGCCGCCGGCGAGGCGGAGACGGTCGGCCCCGAGGTGCCGCGCGATCTGACCGCGGCGGCATTCTTCGATGTCGACAACACCATGGTGCAGGGCGCGTCCATCGTGCATTTCGCCCGCGGCCTCGCCGCGCGCAAGTACTTCAAGACTTCCGACCTGGTGGATGTTGCCTGGAAACAGGTGAAGTTCCGGATCACCGGCAAGGAAAGCAGCACCGACATGGTCAGCGGCAAGGAGAAGGCGCTGGCGTTCATCGCCGGGCGTCCGACCGCCGAACTGGCCGCGCTCGGCGAGGAGATCTACGACGAGATCATCGCCGACAAGATCTGGCCCGGCACCCGCGCGCTCGCGCAGATGCATCTGGACGCGGGCCAGCAGGTGTGGCTGGTGACCGCGACGCCGGTCGAGCTGGCGCAGGTGATCGCGAAGCGGCTCGGGCTCACCGGCGCGCTGGGCACAGTCGCCGAGAGCGTGGACGGGAAGTTCACCGGGCGCCTGGTCGGCGACATCCTGCACGGCCTCGGCAAGGCGCATGCGGTGCGCACGCTGGCGATTCGCGAGGGCCTGAACCTCAAGCGGTGCACCGCCTACTCCGACAGCCACAACGACGTGCCGATGCTCTCGCTGGTCGGCACCGCGGTGGCGATCAACCCGGATTCCGATCTGCGTGAGGTGGCCAAGAACCGGGGCTGGGAGATCCGGGACTTCCGCACCGGGCGCAAAGCCGCCAAGATCGGTGTACCGACCGCCCTCGCCCTCGGCGCGGCGGGCGGCGCCGTCGCCGCGGCGGTGACCCGCCACCGCGACAGCAGTTAGCCAGCGCCAGGCAACCCCGCGAAGCGAGACCAGAACTCAGCCCAGGAATATGTTGCGGCGCTTGGTGAGCAGCTTGTACAGCGTCTGCTGGATGGTCTCGCGCACCTGGTCGGTGACCTCGAACATGGTCATCGGGTCGTCGGCCGATTCGGGCTCGTAGCCGGTGGTCGGGATCGGGGCGCCGAACTCGATATACCACTTCGACGGCAGCGGCACAGCGCCGAGCAGGCCGAGGTGTGGGAACAGCGGAGTCACCGGGAAGTACGGCAGGCCGAGCAGCCGGGCCAGCGGCTTGAGATCGGCCAGCTTCGGGTAGATCTCCTCGGAACCGACGATGGAGCACGGGATGATCGGCACACCGGTGCGCACCGCCGCGGCGACGAAACCGCCGCGGCCGAAGCGCTGCAGTTTATAACGGTCGGCGAACTGCTTGCCGACGCCTTTGAAGCCCTCCGGGAAAACGCCGGTCAGCTCACCGGAGCGCAACAGCCGCTCGGCATCCTCGCGGCAGGCCAGCGTGTGCCCAGCCTTGCGGGCGAGCGCGCCGAGCACCGGCATCTCGAAGATCAGGTCGGCAGCGAGTAGGCGTAACGCGCGCTGTTTCGGGTGCCGGTCGTGTACGGCCAGCTGTAGCATCAGGCCGTCCAGCGGCACAGTGCCCGCGTGGTTGGCCACAATCAGCGCGCCGCCCGCCTCCGGGATGTTCTCCATCCCGCTGACCTCCGCTCGGAACCACAGTTCCGACAGTGGGCGCAATGCGGGCAGAACGACCGACTCGAGTAGGTGCTCGTCGAAGCCGAACTCGTCGACCTGGTAGTCGCCTGCGAGCCTGCGGCGAGCGAACTCGGCAGTCTTGCCGATCTGCCTGCCGAGCGCGCCGCGGACCAGCCCCGACAGCGACTGCGCCGGCGGTGGCGAGACGGCGGCGAGACGCTCCGTCAGCGACGTGACAGGGCTCGGCGCGGGCATGCCTGCCGAGGTCTCGGGCCAGCGTCGCGGGATCGGCCGCTGGCGCGCCTCGAACTGGAGGTCGTGCAGTGGAATGACCTTCGCTACGTCGTTCATTGTTGTGCTCCCGTACCGGCCCCGAGCAGGCCGAGCAGTTTGTTTTCTGCGGCGTCGATCCATGCCGGATCGACCACGGGCCGCAACGCTGCGCCCCCGATGAAGTCGTCGAACGCCTGGACCGTCGTCCAGCGCGGCACGAACCCGAGTTCGGCGCGCATGCGCGTGGTGTCCAGACCGCAACCGAAATGGAAATAGTCGAGCTGCTCGCCAGAGAAATCGCGCATCACGGGGCCCATCAGCAGCCGCCCCGCGGTGCGGAACACGGTGAACGGCACGGGCAGCTCGACCCGGCCCGCCCGCCGAACCGCCTGCGACAACGACAGCGCACCGTCGCCCGCGATGTTGTAGGTGCCGCTCTGCGTAGTGCGCGCCGCGAGGGTCAGCGCGGCGACCGCGTCCCCCTCGTGCAACAGCTGCATCCTGGCGTCCCGGCCGAAAACGGTCGGTGTGACCGGCGAACGCAGATACTGCACCCCACGACCGGCCAGCCGCGGACCCACGATCGGCGCGAATCGCAGAATAGCCGTGGCGATATCCGGGCGGCGGCGCGCCAGCCCGCGCACGAAACCTTCGATTTCGATCATGTCGCGCGCAAACCCACCGCGCGGGGGCGTCCGCGCGCTCATTTCCTCGCTGAATTTCGCGGGATCCTTCGCGCTGCAACCGTACACCGCCGACGAGGACCGCAGCACAACCCGGCGCACCGACGGCGCCTTCTGGCACACCGCGAACAGCTGCATGGCGCCGAGGACGTTGAGATCCTTCATCACCGCGCGGCTGCCGCCACCCGGTGGCCGCGCCAGCACCGCGGCGTGTACAACGGTGTCCACCGCATCACCATCGATCACCTTACGGATCAACGGATTTCGAATGTCCGCACGGACGAATTCGGCGCGGCCCATGCGGCGCTGAAGCTCACGACCGGGGGTCATCGTATCGACGGCCAGGATGCGCTCGATGCTGGGATCCTGAGCGAGCCGGGCGACGACGTTACCGCCGAAGAACCGGCTGGCCCCGGTGACCAGCACGACCTTCGGCGTCTGTTCGTCCCGCACGTCAGAACCCACCGGCACCGCTTCCCACCTTGGCAGCCCCCATTGGTGTTATTCCCGCTCCTAGAGTAGCGGGTGCTTTCCCATCGGCCGAGAGTATTAACCAGGATCTAACGATGACTTCAGTCACGTGATACATTTGACAGTTTTAAAATTTCGAATTTCAAAACGAAAAGGCCCGTCACCTATCGGTGACGGGCCTCCACAGCTCTCGCGCAGTGGCGCCTTACTTGCCGAGTTTGCGCCGCTGGACACGCGTGCGGCGAAGCAGCTTGCGGTGCTTCTTCTTCGACATGCGCTTGCGGCGCTTCTTGATCACAGAACCCATAGGGTTGTTCCTCGCGTTCTCTCTACTCGGCGCGCACGTCCTCGACGTGCGCGATTGCCGGACGTCCGTCCGCCAAGGCGCCCCTGCCAATTGACCGAGGTCGCTCAGCAAGCCTCACGCCCTGTGTCCGCGCCGCCGGGCACCACGGGGCACCCAACAGCGGTGCCGCCGGCGGGCGAACACGAACCGAGGAGCTATCGTACCGGCACGTCCGGCCGGTAGCGAAACCGCCTCATCCGGCGTCGAAGTAGGACGTTTCCAGGTAGTCGTGCACCGCCTTGGCATGCACACGGAACGATCGACCGACCCGTACGGCGGGCAACTCACCGGAATGCACCAGCCGATATACCGTCATCTTGGACACCCGCATCAGATTCGCCACTTCGGCGACGGTGAGGAACTGGGTGCCACCACCGAGCACAGATTGCCCCTGAGACGCGGACCCACTCTGCGATCGGGAGGTGCCCCGGCCACTCGAGGGACCGGAGCCGCCGGACGCTCCTGAATTATTTGCAGACATCTTGTTCGAAGACATCATTGCACCATTGACCTCCGGCACGTCCGCGCCGCCGGCTTCCCCACCGGCGGTACAGACACGCACGTGCTCCTTGAAGCTTAGCGGGACCAGTGGTGTTATTGCGACGGGAGTGAGAAATCGGTTCTCCGATGGGAAACCGATTGGTCACTCCACTGAAGCACCCTGTTCCGCTGACCGTTGCTTGGCCGCATAGAGCGCCTCCAGGAATGCCGAGCGCAGTCCGCCGCGCTCCAGCTCACGTACGGCGGCCGCCGTGGTACCCGCGGGCGATGTGACGGCTGCGCGCAGTTCGGCGGCCGTCTGGCCGGATTCGTCCAGCAGTGCCGCCGAGCCGACCATGGTCTGCACCACGAGCTCGGTGGCCACGTCCCTGGTAAGCCCGAGTCCGACGCCCGCCTCCACCATGGCCTCGACGACAAGGAAGAAGTAGGCCGGGCCGGAGCCGGACACCGCGGTAACCGCGTCCATCTGCGTCTCCGCGACGGTAACCACCTTGCCGACCGCGGCGAGCACCTCGGTCACCAGCTCCAGATGCTGCGGCCGGGCGTAGCGGCCCGGCGCGATCACGCTCATGCCCTGCCCCACCAGCATCGGTGTATTCGGCATCACCCGTACCACCGGGAAACCAGCGGGCAACCTTCCTTCCAGACGCGCCGTCGGCACCCCCGCCGCCAGCGAGAGAAGCACTTGGTCGCGGTCGCTGCCGACCTCCGCCTTGCCGAGTGGCGCGAGCACGGCCTCGACATCGGCGGGCTTCACGGCGATCACCAGCAGGTCCGCGCCTACCGCGGCATCGGCCACGTCATCGGTGACCCGCACACGAAAGCGGTCGGCGATCTGATGGGACCGTTCCCTGCGGGTCTCCACGACGACCAGATCCTTGGCCAGTCGTCCGGATTCCAGCAACCCGGCGATCAACGCCTCCCCGATGCGCCCGCCACCGATCACCGCAATTCTCGTCATGGGCTGGTCCGCCTCTCCGATCCGCCTCTCCGCGGATTCAGGCCGTAAGTGTGAGAGTCGCGCATGTCGCGTTCAGGTCCTGCATCGAGTGCGCTGCCAGGTTCTGGCCGTACGCGATGAGTTGGCCATGTGCTCATGAGATCAGATGTTCCTGATCCGCCTCCCCGGAGATTCAGACCATACGGGCGAGAGCCGCGCACGTCACGTTCAGGTCCTGCGTCAAGCGCACTGCCGGGTTCTGGACGTACCCGATGAGTTACCCATGTGCTCACGAGATCAAATGTTACGTTTCGCAAATTCTGCGCTGCGGGCGCGCGCCCGCGGTCAGCGCTGGGGGACGAGCGCGAGCTGACGGCTCTGCGCGACGACCGCTCCGGTGGAGTCGAGAACCAGCTGATCTTCGTCGAACATACGCCCGCCGACCTCATGCGTGGTCGCGATGATCCGCAGCCAGCCCGGTGCGGGACTGCGGCGCAGGTAGGTGGTCATCTGCACGGTGGGCGCCCAGCCGAAATGGCCGAGGTTCATCGGCACCGGCGGGCTCATGTCGGCGCTCATCATCGCGAAGAACATGGCGACGTCGGGGTTCTGCTCGTCGGCGGGACGGGGCCGCATCCACATCCGCAGGCGCGGCTCCCCGTTTTCGCCATCGAGGAAACGGGCCCACTCCCGATCCAGGTACAGCTCGGCGCCTTGGCCCACATGCACCACGCCACCCATCGGCGAGCCCGGCTCGTAGCCGATGGCGTCGGCCGGTGGCCGCACGGGCATGTCACCGTGCTGCGGGGCGTAGATCGGTTCGGCGTCGTCCAGACGGCCGAAGGTGAGCGCCGTGCGGACCAGAGTGCGGCCACCCTGGATCAGGTCGGCGTCGGCCAGACAGATCTGGCGACCGACCTTCCGGACGCGCACCTCGTACTCGACCTCGCCCGGGTTCGGCGCGCCGAGGAAGTCGGAGCTCGCGGCGATCGGGGCCATGCCGACCAGGGCGGGGTCGGAGGCGCGCAGCCAAGTGGTCGCCGCCGCGGCGCTGGCGGCGACCATGGTTCCGCCGTGCACCTTCGTGCCGATGGTCCAGATCTTGTCGATGACACCCAGGTAGCGGCCCGTGTTCGGTCTGGTTGCGGGCATTTCGGTCAGGGCGCACACCCGACTGAACGGTGCGTCGATCGCGGGGGCCGGGTCGAGATCGGCCGTCAGCTCTGTCGTCATCCTCACTCCTGTCATCCGTCGGCCGCACCGAGGGGCTCATGGGCGTCGCCTACGCACTGCGGGACCACGGCGCGACTGCATTTGTACAGCGTACAGTTCCAGGATTGCGCGGCCGGACTCCCTAGTGTCGGAAAATGGCGCCCGTCACACCGGCGGGCCGGGCCAGGCCCGGTCCGCGCCGGCCGGCCCGGGCGCGGAGGCGGGCGCGAGACCGTTCAGGTGCTGGCGGGCGAAGGCCAGTGTGCGATGCAGCATGGCTGCCCGATCATGCGTGGTGCGCGCGTTCTGCGTATTGATCTCGGCCACTGCTTGGCCGGAGAAGCCGTTGCCGACCAGGGTCGCGCACACCTCCACGCACGGCTGACTGCCTTCACCAGGAACCAGATGCTCATCGTGGGCGGCACCGCGGCCGTCGGCCAGATGCAGGTGCGCGAGACCATCGCCCATGCGCGCGGCCAAAGCCAACGGGTCGGCGCCAGCGGTCGCGGTGTGCGACAGGTCGAGTGTGTAGTGCCGGAACCCGGTGTCGGTCGGGTCGTAGGACGGGCTGAAAGCAGTGAGCGCGGGCCCGGGACCGCCCCGGCGCTCCAGCCGCCTCACCCCGCGCTCGCCCCGGCCGAACAGCGTGTCCGCGCGCATCGGAAACATGTTCTCCACCGCGACGATCACCGAACCGGCCTCCTCCAGCTCGGCCACCTGCGCGGCGAAACCGGCAGCGTAACGGCGCTGCCAGCGGAACGGCGGGTGTACCACCACGGTGCGCGCGCCGAGCGCCTCGGCGGTGTGGACGCTGCGCTCCAGCTTGGCGATCGGATCCGAGCCCCACACCCGCTGCGAGATCAGGAGGCACGGCGCGTGCAGTGCCAGCACCGGGACACCGTACTTGCGGGAATACGCCTGCACGGTGGCGATACTCTGGCTGGCCGGTTCGGCCCAGACCATCAGTTCGATGCCGTCGTAACCGAGTTCGGCCGCATAGCGGAACGCCGCTTCGGCGTTCTGCGGGTATACGGAAGCCGTCGACAAGCCGACCTGAATCTGCTGCGGCTGGGTGGCGCCGCCGGGCGAGACGGCGTCCGCCGCTGCCTCAGGGACGTGCCGCGTCCCGGCCTCGTCTGCCTGCCCGATGTTCACCACAGCAGCTCCCTACTCAGTTCGTACTGAGGAGAAAGGCTAGCGGCCCCAATGTGACGAAGCTGCCCACGACGACGGCGATGACAGTGCTGAGGATGTCGTCGGTCCTACGCAAGATCCGCACGAGGGCAACAAGGCCGAGGATCACGATCATCGCCAGCGCCAGCGCCACCCACGGGAGCATCTCCCACATGCGCTCGAAGCCTTTGAACAGCAACATGCCCGCGACCGCTGCGCCGGCACTCTGACCGCCAAGGATCATCCACTGGCGCCGGTTGGCGTCGTATGTCGCCTTCTCGGCCATCCGAGACCGGCGCGTGGACGTAGCCCGGGCGCGAGGCTGCTCGGCCGCTTCGCCGTCCTCGTCGTCGACGTCGACGTCGACGTCGACGCTGAGGACGGGTGCGTACACGTCGGTCACGCCCTCGTCGATCTCGACCCGCGAACGACCGGTTTCGCGCTCGCCTCGGTCGCGTCTACCGCGCTCGGCCCGCTCGACGCCGTCGCGCAGCAGATCTCCCGCGACCGTCTGGCCGGAAACGAGCTGCTGATCCTGGCTGGCCAGCGACCACGCGGCGGTCGGGATGCCGCCGGACTCGGGCGCCGAGTCGCGCGGTGGCGAACTCGCGCGTCTTCGGGCCGACCAGGCAGGCAGGCCACCGTCGCCTGCGCCGTTGCGGCGGGACGATCGCGGCGGCGACTCCGGCAGCCGGTCGGGCAACTTCGGTCTCGTCTCCGGCAGCGGCTCCGACTCCGACTCCGACTCCGGAGCGAAACCATTGGTGGACGGCGACCACGCGGCGGGAGCGGATCCGGCCTCCTCGGCCTCCTTCGCACGACGCCGGGCGGCCCGGCCGCCCATGGCCCCGTTGCGCTCGGGCAGACTCGACCGGCCGCGATCGGCTCGGCCGAAGTCCGACTCACCGAACTCGGCGAGACCGTTGCGGCCCGACCCTGGACGACCATCGGCAGGACCGAACTCCGGCAGAGCGCCACTTGCCGCGCCACGGTCGGCCCATCCGCGCCCACTTGACTCCGGCGACATTTCGCGCAGCGGCGGACGCACCTCGGTGGCGCCCTCCTCCGGTTCGGCGTGCCGGCGTCGGCGTCCGGACGCACGCGGCGGCGCCTCGGGCAGCGAACCGCCCGGCACCGCGTCGGTCACGTACGGGTCGGGCGCGACCGAGTACAGGTCGGACACCGGGGTGCTCGGCGAGAGCGGGTCGACAGGCGTGGCGTGCCGCGAGGACGGCATCTCCCGGCCCGGCATCACCCGGCTCGACCGCCCTGGCTCCGGATCGGCCCTCGGCGGCTCCGACTGGCCGTAGGCCGCAAGCGGGTCGTACATCGAAATCGGCCCGGACATGGGCGAATACGACGATAGGTCGGGCGAGGGCTCCGACGGCGCGTACGAAACAGGTTCCGGCGCGGGCAGATCGAACGAGGACTGCTCGTAGGCCGGCTCCTCGGATACACCGGAGTCGGGCGCGGAGTGCGCGGAGTGACCGCCGCCCTCGCGGATGACGGGCAGGTCACCGGTGAGTTCGGCGACGGAGATGCCGCGGCCGCTGCGGCGGCGCCTCCCGCCGGACGAGCCGGAGCCCTGCTGGCCGTTGCGTGCCAGCAGTTCCGCGACTGACAACTGTTTGGAATCCTCGCTCATGATCGCGCCTCGCTAACGCTCGGCTCCGACATGACCGAGTACTCGGCTGTGTTCATTGTTCGCTCGCTCATGACGACACCGTCCCGATCGGTCCCGATAGCGCCACGCCACCGCCGGGCGCCGGTTTGCCGTCCTCGGCTGCCGGGCCAGGTATGTACGTTGCTCTGGGTCCACTATTCATGTCGGTATCCAGTTTGCGCAGGATCAGCCCTTCACGCAGCGCCCACGGACAAATCTCCAGACTATCCAGCGATAGTGCCCGCATACTCGCCTCCGCGACCAGTGCGCCAGCCACCAATTGCTGTGACCGATCGGAACTCACGCCTTCCAATTCTGCCCGGTCCGACGCCGTCATCCGCGAGATGAACGCAATCAGTTGACGCAGACCTGAGCTGGTGAGTGTACGGCGCACACGCGGACCCGCTGCCGACGGTGCCGCGCCGGTCAGTCGGGCGAGCGAACGAAACGTCTTCGACGTGCCGACCGCCAAATCAGGTCGGCCTGCCTCGATCAATTGTTTCGCCGGCACAGCGAGCTCCGCCTCGAGCCAGTCGCGCAGCTTGGCCACGCGTCGCTTCCCCGGCGGATCCTCGCTCAGATACACCCTCGTCAAATGGCCCGCGCCGAGTGGAAGCGAGACGGCGACGTCGGGTTCCTCGTCGCCTCCGTTCGTCATTTCCAGCGACCCGCCACCGATGTCCAGATTGATAATGCGGCCGGCACTCCAGCCGTACCAGCGGCGCACCGCGAGAAAGGTCGACCTGGCCTCGTCGACACCCGAGAGCACTTGGAGGTCGACGCCGGTCGACTCGCGGACCCTGGCGAGGATCTCGTCGGAGTTGGTCGCCTCACGCAGCGCCGAGGTGGCGAACGGCATCAGCTCCACGCACTCGGACGTCTTCGCAACGCGTGCGCACTCGGCGATGATGCCGATCAGTCGCTGCGCACCCGCCTCGGTGATACGGCCCGCTTGATCCATGTTCTCCGCCAGGCGCAACGTGGCTTTCGTGGAGCTCATGGGCATGGGGTGACCACCGCGGTGGGCGTCCACCACGAGCAGGTGAACGGTATTGCTTCCGACATCGAGTACCCCAAGCCGCACATGAACACGGTACTGGGTGTTACGGCACTTTAGACCAGGCGACTGAACTGTTAGCGTCCTCGGGTGTGACGGTAGGCGCATCCGCGAGCGGTCCCACCCAGCCCCGACCAGCGGGGAAGATCGATCCGGCTCCCGAAGTCGATCCGGACTTCCCCCGTGAATGGATCGAGTTCGTCGATCCGGCAAACGACGAGCATCTGATCGTCGCCGATCTGACCTGGCTGCTGTCGCGATGGACATGCGTCTTCGGCACACCTGCCTGTCAGGGCATCTTGGCAGACCGGCCCGACGACGGCTGCTGCTCGCACGGCGCCTTCCTCTCCGACAAGGACGACCGCAAGCGCCTGCAGCGTGCTGTGAAAATGCTCACACCGCAGGACTGGCAGTTGATGGGCGAGGCAACCGACGCCGAGGGCGCGATCACCAAGAAGGGCTATCTGGAACTCGACGAACTGGAGGACGAACCCGCGCTGCGCACTCGCCGGTTCGACGGCGCGTGCATCTTCCTCAACCGTCCCGGCTTCGCGGGTGGCGTCGGCTGCGCGCTGCACACCATGGCGCTGCGCCGAGGCATCGAGCCGCTCGAGGTCAAGCCGGACGTGTGCTGGCAGCTGCCGATCCGGCGCACCCAGGACTGGGTGGACCGGCCCGACGGTGTACAGATCCTCCGCACCGTCGTCACCGAGTACGACCGCCGCGGCTGGGGGCCGGGTGGAGCCGACCTCGACTGGTACTGCTCCGGGTCCCCGGACGCGCACGTCGGCAGCAAGCCCGTCTGGCAGTCCTACCGACCGGAGCTGATCGAGTTGCTCGGCGCGCCCGCCTACGAGGAGCTGGCCAGGCACTGCAAACGCCGGGAGGGCCTAGGCCTGATCGCCATCCACCCGGCGACCGTGCACGCCGACCGAATGCGCGATTCCGGCGATCAGCCGGCCTGATCGTTTGCCGACCGCACGCCCGCTAGCCGATCCGCTCACCGTGCGTTCTCGCAGCGGGTTCACCCGGTCGCCATGCGTTCTTCACTCAGATGGGGTTTGATGTGCCGTTATGTCGAAGAAAGTTCTCACCATGGCGACCATCGCGATCGGCGCCGCCCTCGCACCGACCGGAGTAGCCCACGCGGAGCCGAACGGCGATCCCGCCAGGTTCGCCGACTTCACCGCCGAGTTCGTCGCGGCCACCGATCCGGCGGCGATCAACGCCAAGGCCGCGGGCAAGCTCCTGATCGCGAGCCCGTACGGCACGTCGCACACGATCGCCTGCCGCGGCACCGATACCGCGGACATCTACGACTGCATGCAGGAGGACGATCTCGGCTGGATCACCCTGCAGAAGACCGAAACCCCCCTCGGCACCACCTGGATCTACTTCCCCTGACGCTGTTCCGCCTCGCCGGGTCTTCAGGCCGTACTAGTCGGGAGGTGCAGGATTTGCGTTCAGGTCCTGCGTCAAGTACCTCTCGTGTCCCGCGCGTACTCCCGGAAGCTACCCATGTGCTCACGAAATCAGTTGTCCCGTTTCGTGAGCACAGGGGTGTGACTGGCGGAATTGAGAGCGGCAAAGCAGTTATGCTTCAAGTTTGTAGCCGAGTCCGCGGACGGTGACCAGGTGCTCCGGCTTCGCGGGGTCGGTTTCGATCTTGGAGCGCAGACGCTTGACGTGCACGTCCAACGTCTTGGTGTCACCGACGTAGTCGGCACCCCAGACGCGGTCGATCAGCTGACCTCGGGTGAGCACTCGTCCCGAGTTGCGCAGCAGGTATTCGAGCAGGTCGAACTCCTTGAGCGGCAACGTGACGGGTGTGCCGTTCACCAGCACGGTGTGCCGGTCGACATCCATCCGGACCGGACCGGCCTCGAGCACACCGCTCTCGTTCGAGCCCTCCAGCTCGTCGCCGGCGCCGCGGCGCAAAACCGCACGGATGCGCGCGATCAGCTCGCGCGCGGAATACGGTTTGGTGACGTAGTCGTCAGCGCCGAGTTCCAGGCCGACTACCTTGTCGATCTCGCTGTCGCGCGCGGTGACCATGATCACCGGCACGCCGCTGCGGGTCCGCAGCTGCTTACACACATCGGTGCCGCTCATGCCGGGCAGCATGAGGTCGAGCAACACGATGTCCGCGCCGGACCGGTCGAACTCCGCGAGCGCGGACGGTCCGTCACCGACTACGGTGACCTCGAAGCCCTCCTTGCGCAGCAGGAACGCGAGCGGATCGGCCAGCGATTCCTCATCCTCGACGATCAACACACTCGTCATCTGCGTGCCTCCACACCATTCGGTCGACCCGGCCCCAAGAGACGCGGGCTTATTTCTTTCGTGCTCACCACGGAGCCGTCGGGGTCTTCGTCCCCACTTGCTTCGTGGTGAGCGGGTATGCGCAGGGTGAACGTCGATCCTGTGCCCAACTTGCTCCACAGGGTGATCTCACCGTTGTGATTGGCGGCCACATGCTTGACGATAGCCAGGCCGAGTCCGGTGCCGCCGGTGGCGCGAGAGCGTGCCTTGTCGGACCGGAAGAACCGCTCGAACACCCGCTCCTGATCTTCCTTGGCGATGCCGATACCGCGGTCGGTGACGGCCATGGCGACGTGGTCGCCGCGCAACGAACGACTGACCGACACATGCGAGCCGGCGGGCGAGTAGGCGATCGCATTCTCCACCAGGTTGGACAACGCGGTGACCAGCAGGGTCTCGTCGCCGAGTACCTCGAGCCCGCTCGGGCGGTCTGTGCTCACCGTGATGCCCGCGGCCTCGGCGGCGGTGCGCGAGCGGTCGACCGCCTGCATCACCACGGTGTCCACGTCGACCACCTCGAGCTCGGGCAGCTTCTCCGCACCCTGCAGGCGCGAGAGCGCGATGAGTTCGGTCACCATCTTGCCGAGGCGGCGCGATTCGCCGAGCACCCGCTGACCGAAGTGGCGCACGGCCTCCGGATCTTCGGCCGATTCCAGCAGTGCCTCGGCGAGCAGACTCATCGCGCCGACCGGGGTTTTGAGCTCATGACTGACGTTGGCGACGAAATCGCGGCGGGTGGCCTCCATGCGGGCCTGCTCGGAATCGTCGTCGGCGAACAGCACAGTGAAGGTGGTCTCCTCCCGGGACAGCTGCCTGGCGACGCCACGCACGGCGATGCGGCCACGTCCGGGCACCGGATTCTTCGCGGTCAGATCGAACTCGGCGGACTCACCGGTGGCGAGCACTTTCTCCACCGCGACCCAGGCGCGCTCCTCGAGCAGGCGGTGGCGGACCAGACCGAGTTCCTCGGCGCGCGGGTTCACCAGCACCACGTCCCGGTACTCGTCGACCACCGCGATGCCGCTCTCGGAGGCCAGCACGATCAGGTCCAGGACCTGCGACATGGTGAGCCCGGAATCGGCCTGCCTGCGGGCTGCCTGCCTGGCATTCACGTACGGGATCAGTAGCCCGCCGACTGCCAGGCCGACGACAGCCGCGAGGACTGCCAGCAGGACGGCCTGTGGAACACTCACCCTTGAATCGTACGGTCGCCGACCGCCCGACCAACTCCGGGTGTGCGATGTTTCGCGCAGGTCATAGCACCTTCCAGCCTCGTTAGCCGTGTGTTTACGCGCCGTTCTCCCCCGCGGCTCCGCGTCTGTTTGCCGGTCGTAAGTACGCAAGATCGCGTCCGGACTACCGGCAAGATGGCGGCTGGCTTCGGGCATACCCGACGAATCACCAGCCGGGATTTCCCCGCACCGGCACGTTCACGAAACTCGGCAGCTCCGGATCCAGCTGCACATGCTGCGGCTGCAGACCGGTATCGATCAGCATCGGCAGGACCGGCAGGCCCTTGGGGAAGTTTCCCGCGTACACGTCGACGCGCAGGCGGTGACCCGGCCGCAGAATCGCCTCCGTGGCGGGCAGCGCGATGTCCAGCGTGGTCACCTCACCGGGGACGGTCGGCTGACGCCGGTCCAACGAGGTGAACGGGCACGGGTCGGTGTAGTCGCCGTTGGCCGATTTGCTGCTGTTCACGTCATCGATCGCGCGCAGCGAGGCCATGAGCTGTCCGGAGGACAGTACGCTCGATCGACCGTCCGGCGCGACATCGTTCACGGTGACCACCCAGTACCCGTCGGCGGCGTCCTGAATAGTATTGAGCCGCACCGCGATCCGGCCCGATACGGTGGTCGCCTCGGCGACCGGGGCGCTGGTGAAGGTCAGCCCGTTCAGTTCCTCGACGCGGGAGTCCTTGGCACAACCATCGATGACCGACAGCACGCCCGCGGTACCCTGCGCCGCGTCGTTGGAGCACAGGCTGGTCAGGCCCGGCGCGACGGTCAGCCGTGCGGTGTCGCCGTTGGCATCGCCGGTGAGCGAACCGTCGTACCCGCTGTTCGCGGTGCCACTGGGAGCGGCGGACAGATACATCCTGCGGTGCACCGCCTCCTGCGGACCTGCTCCGCCGATCGGCGCGGCGAACGAGTCGGTGGTGATCCAGCTGCCGCCCTGCTGACGCAGCGTGATCGGGCCGTACTGATCGATGCCGTTGTCGATGTCCTTGAGCCACTTGTCGAACCACGCGCGCTGCAGCACGTCCAGTCGCGGCGGCAGGCCCGGCTTGCCGTACTCGTTGCCCGAGTTGAGGTGGTAGGTGTTCCCCATCAACAGCTGCTTCTGGCCTGCTGGCAGCGGAATCTGCTGGTAGATCTTGGATTCCGAGTAGGCGAACAGGTCATGCCAGCCGCCGGTGACGAAGGTGGGTACCTGGATCGTGCTCGGATCGCCGAGCCAGTCCTGGCGCGGTGCGGAGTCGGCGGTCAGCAGTTCCTTGGCACGCGGGTCGAGATCCTCGATACGCGCGGTGGTGTAGACGTTGAGCAGAACGTCCATGAATGTCAACGGATCTCGGGCCCGGTCAGCCAGCCACGTGGTATCGAATTGCCCGGTGACCACCGAGGCCAAGTCGGGAATCAGCTTGAGGCCGTTGATCGCGGTCAGCCACAGCGGGATGAAGGTGAGGCCGAAGCCGCCACCTGGTGCGAGTACGTCGTTCATCAGGTCGCTGCCCGGCACGACCGGGAAGATGGCCCGCAGGGCGGGCGGGTGCTTCTCGGCGGCCTGCACCTGGTTGATCCCGGAGTAGGAGATGCCGTTCATGCCGATGCGTCCGTTGGACCACGGCTGCCGCGACGCCCAGTCGATCACCTCCACGGTGTCCTGCTGCTCGCGCCGGCGCAGCATGTCCCAGACGCCCTGGGAGAAGCCGGTGCCGCGCACGTCGACTACCACCTGCGTGTAGCCGCTCTTGATCAGCTGCCGGTCGACAGTGAAGTTGCGCAGCTCGCCGCCGCCGAACGCCTTGGTCAGGTCGGTGAGGCCGGACAGCGGGGTGCCGCTCATATCGATCTGACGGAGAAGTTCGATCAGCGCGTCGGACAGGCCGGGAATCGACTGCGCGTGGTCGGCCAGGTTCGAGACCAGCTTGGTGTAGGGCGTCAGGTTGACAACCGTCGGCGTCGGGGTGTCGATCGGGCGGCCGGAGACGTCCGCGGGGCGATAGACATTCCCCTTCAGGACTGTGCCATCACTCATCGTGATCGGGACATCCCAGGTGATGTGAATGTTCGGGTATTGCTGAGGCGCGTCCTGGGTGGCCGCCCATGCAGCGCCCGCCGTCCCGCCGTCCGGACCGGTCGGCGTCGACGCGGTGGCACCGCTCATGAGGAAGGGAACAAGCACTGCAGCGGTAACCGCCGCCACCATGACCCGCAACGCATGCTTCATCCGACGTGATCCACCTCTCGGCTGCTAGAACGACGAAAGTGTACATACCTACTTGCCAGTAAGGACACGGGGTAACAGTAACCGAGATAAGAATGTCAGTTCACATAAGTAGTGTCTTCGGCCGCGTGAGCGCGGCGTGCTCTCCTGCCGTGTACACCGGCCACGCGACCGCGGCAGCACCCGTCAGAGGAATCTCCCATCACCGCAGGAACCGTAGATGCCGCCACCGCCTACTGACGCTCACCCGCACGGCGTGTCGCGCAACGCACCGCTTGGGCGTGGTGATCCAGCACAACTAGTCCGGTCGGTCGTCTCGTACGGCGGAAACGACAAACGCGCTGCGACCGAGTGGGTCGCAGCGCGCTGGGAATGCGGGTTGGATTATTTGGCACCTTGGCCGGCGACGGCTGCGGCGCCTGCGGCAGCCGCTTCCGGGTCCAGGTATTCGCGCGGGCGGATCGGACGCAGGCTCTCGTCCAGTTCGTAGCGCAGCGGGATGCCGGTGGGGATGTTCAGGCCCGCGATCTCGTCGTCGGAGATCCGGTCGAGGTGCTTGACCAGCGCGCGCAGAGAGTTGCCGTGCGCGGCGACCAGGACGGTCTTGCCGGAAAGCAGGTCCTTGGAGATAGTCGACTCCCAGTACGGGACCATTCGGTTCACCACGTCGAGCAGGCACTCGGTCTTCGGGACGTCGATGCCCGCGTAGCGCTGGTCGCCCTCCTGGCTGTACTCGTTGGCCGGGTCGATCGGTGGCGGCGGGGTGTCGTAACTGCGGCGCCACAGCATGAACTGCTCGTCGCCGTACTTTTCCCGGATCTGCGCTTTGTTCTTACCTTGCAGTTCGCCGTAGTGACGCTCATTGAGCCGCCAGTCGCGGACCACCGGAATCCAGTGCCGGTCGGCGGCGTCCAGCGCGATGTTCGCGGTGGAGATCGCGCGCCGCAGCAGCGAGGTGTAGACGATGTCGGGCAGGATGCCGTGCTCGGCCAGCAGCTCCCCGGCGCGCTTGCCCTCGGCGATGCCCTTGTCCGTCAGATGCACGTCCACCCAGCCGGTGAACAGGTTCAGGGCATTCCATTCGCTTTCGCCGTGGCGCAGGAGCACGAGGGTGTACGTCATGCCGCCATCCTCCCATGCGCGCTCCACCTGGTCGCATCGGTTCCCCGGACGCTGCGTCCGCTCGGCCTGATCCGCACCAGAGGGTCCCGGCAGTGGTGGTCCGAGCGAGAAAATGATCGTGCTCTCCACTCAGGCGTTTCATGGTGAACCCGTCTGCACAGCGGGATATTCACACAGTTTCGTCCACCGTGGCATAGCCTGCGGCGAGGACGCCCGCACCGACGAGCGTCGCGCCGTGCGTGATTCGAGACGGCACCACGCGCAGTTCCCGCAGGTAGCCCAGCCGGGCATGCTTGGCAAGCGCCGCGCGCAGCGGATGCCACAGCGGCTCACCGGATTGCGCGAACCCCCCGCCGATCACCACTTGGTCGATGTCCAACAACGCGGCGGCGGAGGCGATCGCCTCGCCGAGCGCGGTGCCCGCCCGATGCAGCGCGGCGACGGCGATCTCGTCACCGGCGTGCGCGGCCTCGGCCAACTGCAGGCCGGTCGTGCCCAACCAGCCCTGCTCGCGCGCCCAGCGCACCGAGGACATGCCACTGGCGACCGCCTCGACGCAGCCGACGCCACCGCAGCCGCAGGGCGTGTCCCAGCCCGGCACGACGATGTGCCCGACGTGTCCCGCATTGCCGGTGCGCCCCAGCAGCACCTTGCCGTCGGCGATGAGTCCGCCGCCGATCCCCGACGACACAGTCATAGCAAGGGCATCGGACACCCCGCGCAGCGCGCCGACGTGATGTTCGGCCAGCGCGAGGCAGGCGCCGTCGATCGCGAATCGGATCACGGCCGAGGGAAACAGCTCCCGCACGGCGGCGACGATCGGGAATCCGGCTTTCCACTCGGGGATGTTCAACGGCCGGGTAACGCCGGTCCGCACATCCACCGGCCCCGCCGAGCCGATGCCGACGGCGGTGACCCGCTCGGCGCCCGCTACTTCGCGCAGCAAGCCGCGGCAGGTATCCCACACGCCGTCGCGCGGCACGTCCACCCGCTGTACGTCGCGGACCTCATGGCCGGCGTACACCACACCGGCCGCGAACTTCGTCGCGCCGATATCAAGAGCAAGAACAGTCATCGCCATGCCACCTTCGGAATTCGAGCCACCTGCGATTGTCGCCCGAGCAGGCGATCGACGTTCCCGATTCGGCTCGGGCCGTCACGGCTTGTCCGCGGACTCCACCAGATGTTCGAAGGCGCGCAAATTGTTCAGCGGTTCGCCGCGCGAGACGCGCCACTTCCACTCCCTGCGAATGGATTCCGCGAAGCCGAGCTCCAACAACATGTTGAAGTCGGCGTCGACGGCCTCGAGGATCTGGCCGAACACCCGGTCGAGCTCGTCGGAAGTGACGGCGTGCGTGGCAAGGCGGCCGACGAGGTAGATGTCGCCGACTCGGTCCAGAGTGTAGGAGACGGCATACAGCCTGCGATTGCGGCGCAGCAGGAATTTGTAGACGCCTTCGAAGTTCTCGTCCGGCTTGCGGCAGACGAACGACTCGACGCGGACTCCGTGCTTGCCGACCGTGATCAGCACCGTCGTCGCGAGTTTGCGCTCGCCGGGCAGGGTGACGACGAAGGTCTCCGCGCCAGGCCGGGTGTGTTCGATTTCCCTGTCGCGCAACGTCTGGTCGATGATCTGCGCGGTAGCCTGCACCTCGTTCACCGGCGTATCCCCGTCCGGCGCCGCCACAGCGCCCGCGATCTGGCTTGACTGCTCTCGCCGATCAGGGCGGCCATCCGTTCTCCGCTGAGGCCAGCACGTTCGCCGGGCAGGCAATCTTGCCCGTCGTCCCGCAGAACACTGTGCGCGTGGCCGAATACGGCGCGATCGCCGGGAAGCCTGGACATTGCCGCAGAATAGCTGGTGAGCAGCCCGTCGGCGGTGTGCGCCCAGGAGAAGTTCGCGGCGTGCTCGACGGCGCGCACGCTCATCCGGTGCAGCCGATCGGGTTCGCCGAGCAGGTAACCGAGAGCGTTCGCCCAGTCCGGTGTGCGATGTCCGGGGACGAGCAGCCCGGATTCCTCGTGCCGCACGGCAGTGCCGAGACCACCGACGTCGGCTGCGAGCACCGGGGTTCCGCTGGCCTGGGCCTCGATCGCGACCAAGCCGAAGGATTCGTTGTAGCTGGGGACCGCGACCAGGTCGGCGGCACGGTACACCAGCACCAGCCGGTCCGGCGGCTGCGGCGGCAGGAAGGTGACCTGCTCGGCGATGCCCAGGCCGGCGGCCAGCTCCATCAGCGCGTCGGGCCGCTCGAGCCCGGTGCCCGACGGACCACCGACGATGAGCACACGCAGCTTGCGTTCCGGGTCGGCACGTAGCACCTCGGCGGCAGCGCGCACCAGCACATCCGGAGCCTTCAGCGGTTGAATCCGGCCGACGAACGCGACGATCTGCTCGTCGGCGCTCAGCCCGAGCACCGCGCGAGCGGCGGCCTTGTCACCTGGGCGGTAGCGCGTCAGGTCCGCGCCCGGCGGCACGACGTCGATCCGGTCGGCTGCGGCACCGTAGAGCTCGATCAGCTGCCGGGCTTCCTCGGCGGTGTTGGCGACCAGACGATCGGCCTCCGCGATCACCTGCTTCTCGCCGATCTCGCGGGTCGCGGGTTCCGGACAGTCGCCCTCGGCGAGCGCGGCGTTCTTCACCGCCGCCAGCGTGTGCGCGGTGTGCACCAGCGGCACCCGCCAGCGGTCCCTGGCCAGCCAGCCGACTTGGCCGGACAACCAGTAGTGCGAGTGCACGAGGTCGTAGTACCCGGGCAGGTGCCTGGCCTCCTGACGCAGCACCTCCGCGGTGAACGGGCACAGCTGGGTGGGCAGGTCGTGTTTGTCCAGCCCCTCGAACGGGCCGGCCACCACATTGCGCACGAGCACACCTGGCGCCGCCTCCTGGACGGGCGGGATGTTCGAGGTGGTGGCCCGGGTGAAGATCTCGACCTCGGTGCCGCGTCGGGCCAGCTGAAGCGCGGTTTGCAACACGTACACGTTCATGCCGCCCGCGTCGCCGGTCCCCGGCTGGGCGAGTGGTGAGGTGTGCACCGATAGCACGGCGATACGGTTCGGCCGTAGGTCCAGGCGCTGACTCACACTCTCCATAGTGCACGTTGGATCGCGGGACTCAGAGACCCGGCCGCACCGAGTGAGAGCTATCACAGAGGTCCGACCCCGATCACAAACTCTCGGCGAACTCGCTCACCTCGGCGACGAACCGAGGCCGGTCCTCGATGAACAGCCCGTGCTGCGCGCCTTCCCAGAACGACGCCCGCGCATCCGGGACCGCCTCGGCGATGTAGCGGCCGTTCTCGATCGGGACGACCGGGTCCGCGGTGCCGTGCAGGACCAGCACCGGAATATCCAGCGCGCGGAGCGTTTCGGTGTTGTCGACGGTCCGATAGAACAGTGCCTTGCGCACCGCGGGCGGTGTGGCAAGGCTGGCGCCGAACAGTCGCTGCGCGTCGACGCCCTTGTCCGCACCCGGCCCGGTGTTCGCATTACCGAACGCCCCGAACGCGCGCACCGCACGGCCCGCGCTCTCCTCGAAAACGCCGGGTATCGCCTGCTCCATGGCGATGCCGGTCGCCGCCCCGGGCACATCACGACCGATATTCGCCATCGAGCCGGTGTAGACGACGCCCGCGACGGCCCCGGTGCCATAGGCGGTCAGATAGTCCGATAGCACGATGCCGCCATAGGACCAGCCGAGCAGCACGGCTCCCGACTCGATGCCCTCGGCCGCCAGCACCGCCGCGACGTCGCCGGCCCAGTTCTTCGGATCGTCATATCCCACAGCGGGCACGTCGGAGTAGCCGTGGCCGCGCAGATCGACCGCAATCACCCGGAACCGCGCGGCGAGGTCGTCGGCGGCGGAGCCCCAGCAGCGCAGATTCGCCGACCAGCCGTGCAACAGCACCAGTGGCCGGGCGTCGGCCGGGCCGCCGGCCCGGTAGACGATGTTCGTGCCGTCCGCACTGAGCGCGTCCCGAAGAGCCATGGCACTCAGGCTAGCGGTGATCCCGGCGACAGCGTCGAGCCCGGCAAACACCCCGCACCTAAGATCGGATCATGAGTACTCGCACCGCCGTCGTCACCGGGGCCAGCTCGGGCATCGGCGAGGCCACCGCCCGGGAGCTGGCCGAACAGGGCTACCACGTCTACATCGGCGCGCGCAGGCTGGACCGCCTGCAGCGCCTCGCCGACGAAATCGGTGGCACCGCATTGGCACTCGACGTCACCTCGGACGAGTCGGTGCGGGCGTTCACCGAGGCGGTCGAGCGCGCCGACGTGCTGGTCAACAATGCGGGCGGCGCCAAAGGCCTCGCCACGGTCGCCGAGGCCGACCTGGACGACTGGCGCTGGATGTGGGAGACCAACGTGCTCGGCACGCTGCGCGTCACGAAAGCCCTGCTGCCCAAGCTGATCGCCTCCGGCGACGGGCTGATCGTCACGGTCACGTCGGTGGCCGCGTTCACCGCTTACGACAACGGCTCCGGCTACACCTCCGCCAAGCACGCCCAAGCCGTGCTGCACCGCACGCTACGCGGCGAGTTGCTCGGCCAGCCGGTGCGTCTGACCGAAATCGCCCCCGGCGCAGTGGAAACCGAGTTCTCGCTGGTCCGCTTCGGTGGTGACGACGAACGCGCGGCGAAGGTGTACGAAGGTATCGACCCGCTGGTCGCGCAGGACATCGCGGAGGTCATCGGCTTCGTCGCGTCGCGGCCTCCGCACGTCAATCTGGACCAGATCATCATCAAGCCGCGCGACCAAGCGGAGGCGGGCCGATTCGCTCGCCGCAGCTAGCCCGAGAGTTATAGCTGAAGCGAATTGCCCGATATTGGTGCGATGTTCGATCGCCAGTTGCTGAGGCTTCGCTGATCGGCACCACCCATTAGCATCCGATGCGTGCCAAGCGAAGTACATCGGATGGGAGCTGTTCGGCTTATGTTCAAGGGATTCAAAGAGTTCCTGATGCGCGGGAACGTCCTCGATCTCGCGGTCGCTGTCGTCATGGGTACCGCGTTCACCTCAATCGTCACCTCGGTGACGAAAGGGATCGTCAATCCCCTGCTCGCGGTGTTCGGTAGCACGAACGAACTCGGCCTCGGCGTTCAGCTGATTTCCGACAAACCGGCCACTTTCATCGCCATCGGCCCGATCATCACGGCGGCCATCGACTTCGTCATGGTCGCCGCCGTGCTCTATTTCGTGCTGATCCTGCCGATGAAGACGATCAAGAACCGCTTCGGCACCACCAAGGCGGCCGAGCCGACCGAGACCGAGCTGTTGATCGAGATCCGCGACCTGCTCGCCGAACGCCACGAAGCGGTGCGCGCCGAACGTGCCGCCGACCGCCGGATCGAAGAGAAGGACTCGAACGTCCGCTAGCGCATCAGCCGAGCTCACCGGCGCCGGGCCGACCTGCGCTGGTCGATGCTCCAGCGGACATCCCCACGCCCGGTCGGGCCGTCAGCGACCGCCCGCCGGCTGGGGCGGCACCGGAGTCGCCGACACGACGGCCGACGGCTGGCCCTGCAGGGCCGACATGCTCTTCCAGGTGTTCCAGTCGATGGTCCAGTCGTAGAGGTCTCCGTCGGCGGCCGAAAGCGGGATCGAGGTGCCGGTCACCTCGACCGGGTCACCGTAGAGCGCCGTCGGGAAGAAGGCCTGGGCATCACCGGGCGACAGATTGATACAGCCGTTGGTGACGTTCGCCGAACCCTGCGCCGACAGCGATTCCGGATTGGCGTGAATGAATTCGCCGTTGTTGGAAATGCGGACGGCCCAGCGCTCGCGCACGTTGGTATAGAACGGCGGATTCGACATCATGAAGTCTTCATATTTCTCGGTGACCACGTGGACGCCGGACCTGGTGACATTGCGCGGCTCGTTGCCCTCGCCATAGCTGACCGCGAAATCGAAAACCGTCTTTCCGTCGCGGACCACCTGCATGCGGTGACTCGGGGCGGTTGCCTTCACGATCTGGCTGCGCCCGATGCGGAAGTCCGAGGTCAGATCGGAATACCCGTAATTGCCGTTGCCCAGGTCGAGCCCGTAGAGCTTCGCCGAGACATGCACCGTGGTGCCCGGCGCCCAATAGTTCCTCGGACGCCAGTGCAGCCGCGAGCCGTTGTCGTCCGGGAACCAGGCCCACGCGCCCTCGGTCGGCGGGTCGGTGGTGATGGTGAGCGCCTTCTCCACGGCGGCCTTGTTCTGCACCGACGTCTTGAACTGCACAATGATCGGCGCCGCGATGCCGACCTCTTGGTTGTCCCCGATGTTGACGGTCGCGGGAATCGTATTCTTCGGCGCGAGCGTACGGAACGAGCCGTCGATCGGGATCGGCTTGCCATCGGTCCCAACAGCGGTGCCCGACCAGGTGTAGGTGGCGTCGTAGCCGAGCGGCTCGGTGATCGTGTAGCTGTGCCGGTCCGCCGCCAGTTGGCCGCTGACCTGCTTGCCCGCGGCATTGGTCAGCGCGACCTGGTCGATCGTGCCGTCACTGACCGTCACCGAGACCGGCGCGGTCGGGTTGACGTTCTCGGTGTCGTCGGCGGGGGCCAACGTCGTCTTGGCGATCGGACCGGCGCCGCGAGCCGACTCGCCGCCGCGGTCGATCGCGCATCCGGCTACCAAGGCGACAACCACGAGGAGCACAACCGACACCGCGGCAACCGGTCGGAGAATCATGGAACGGTTGCTCACTTCTTCGAATCTACGCGTGGCGCGCTGCCGGACCGGCTACCGAAGGATGTGGCGTCCGTTGCACCCCGAGCTACAGCGTGATGCCGACCGTGACCGGTTCCGGCTCCAGCCGGATACCGAACCGCTCGGCGACACCGTCGCGCACGGTCCTGGCCAGCGCCACCAGATCGGCGGCACTGGCGCCGCCGCGATTGGTCAGGGCCAGCGAATGTTTTGTCGACAGCCGAGCGGGTGCGTCGGCACCGGGGAAGCCCTTCGCGAAACCAGCTCGCTCGATCAGCCAGCCCGCGGAGAACTTGACCCCGTTCCGAGCCGGGTAAGTCGGCACCGTGACGTCACCCACATGGGCGGCGATCGCGGCCCGTACCTGCGCCACCCGGTCCGCGGCGACGATTGGGTTGGTGAAGAACGAGCCCGCACTCCAGGTGTCGTGGTCGACGGGGTCGAGCACCATCCCCTTGCCTGCGCGCAGTCGCAGCACCGCATCCCGCACCTGCGCCGCAGGCCAGGACTCGCCGTCGGCAGCACCGAGGGTGGCGGCGAGCTCGCCGTAACGCAGTGGCACGCTCGATCCGTCGGTGCGCAGCCCGAAATCCACCGCGAGCACCACGGCGTCGTCGCGGTGCTTCAGCACACTGGTGCGGTAGCCGAATCCGAGCTCTTCCGGAGCTACCCAGCGGATCTCGCCGTCGGCCCGGTCCAGGAGGCGCACGCGGCGCAGCAGGTGCGCGACCTCGGCCCCGTAGGCGCCCACATTCTGCACCGGCGTCGCACCCGCCGAACCGGGGATGCCGGACAGGCACTCCAGTCCGCCGAATCCCGCGGCGACCGTCGCACGCACCACCTCGTCCCAGTTCGCCCCCGCCTCGGCGATCACACCGTCTGCGCCGATCTCGATCCTGGTCGTCACTACCCGGACCACCACGCCGTCGAAGCCGTCGTCGCCGATGAGGAGATTGGAGCCACCGGCCAGCAGCAGCACGGGGACACCCGCCGCGTCGAGCGCGCGCACCGTCGCGATCAGCGCTTCGGTCGTCGCGCATTCGGCAATGGTCGCGGGCCCGCCCACCCGCAGCGTGGTCAGCTCCGCGAGCCGCACCGAGTCGCGCAGCCGCGCACCGGTGTCGGCGAGGAGATCCGAGAGCACCACCCGTGAAGTTCGCACAGCCAGACGGTAGCGTGTCCGACCATGGCTACACCGCTCGCGTACACGGCCCGCTACTCGCATTCCCTCGCCGCCGTGCGCGCGGCCTTCGCGAACGATCAGTACTGGAAGGACCGCGTCGCGGAGGTCGGCGGGCCCAATGCCCGGCTGGAGTCGGTCACGGTCAGCGGTGACCAGGTGCGTGCCGAGCTGGTGCAGGCCATCGCCGCCGAGCTGCTGCCTGCCGCGATCACCGCGGTGCGCCCCGGCGACCTGATCATTCCGCGCATCGAGCACTGGACCGGCGACTCGGCCACCTTCGAGGCCCGCGTCGAGGGCGCGCCCGCCGAGGTGCGCGGCACCATCACGCTGGCCGCCGACGGCTCCGGCGCTACCGCCACGACCAACGGCACCATCGAGGTGAAGATCCCGCTGTTCGGCGGCAAGATCGAGAACGCGATCGCCGAGCACCTAACCGAGCTGCTGAAGAACGAGGAAGAATTCACCAACAACTGGCTCGCGTCGCACTGATTCCGGCCGAGTGAGCGTCCGCCCGGCGGCCGGCTCGTCCGCCGTTCCCGCGGCCGGGCCGCCCGACCGGGTGGCGCCACACTCGCGTAGAAGTATCCGCTACCGCACCCAGTAACGTGTGAGCTCATGGCACGCCGACTGGACTATTCAGCCCGCTACCCGCTGCACACCACAAAAGAGCTGTACGCGGCGCTGTCGAACCGCGACTACTGGGACGCGCGGATGATGGAGATGCGGAAGTACTCGCCCGGCAACGAGGTTGTCAGGTTGGAGCCGGGCGACGGCGGCATCGAGCTCGAACTGCATCACATCCTGCCCCGCGACATGCTGCCCGAGATCGCGCAGACGGTCATGCGCAAGGACATGGTGATCACCCGCAAGGAGACCTACGGTCCGTACGGACCGGACGAGATCACCGGCAAGTATTCGGCGTCCATTCCGGCTGGGCCGGGCAGCCTTACCGGCACGATCCGTCTTTTCCCCACCGAAACCGGTTGCACCATGCGTTTCTCCTCGGAGGCGAAGGTGTTCATCCCGATGGTCGGCCCGCGTTTGGAGCAGCTGATCCTGGTCAACCTGGTCGACCTGTTCCGCGCCGAGGCCGAGTTCACCGTTCAGTGGCTGGAAGAACGCCACCCCACCAGCTGACCAAACCGGTCGGCACCATCACCCGCGGCACCACCGGAGTCAACCGGCTGCGCCGCAGCGACCGCTGGCTGATCCACGACGAGCTGGTCACCACCCGGCTTCGCGACACGGCAGATCCGCTGGTGGTCGACCTCGGTTACGGCGCGAGCCCGTGGACCACGTTCGAGCTGGCCGCGCGGCTGCAGAGGGTCCGCGCCGACGTGCGAGTGGTCGGGCTGGAGATCGACCCGCAGCGGGTGGTGCCCAGCCGCGACGGCGTCGCCTTCGCACGTGGCGGATTCGAATTGGCCGGGCTGCGACCGGTTTTGGTGCGCGCGTTCAACGTGCTGCGCCAGTATCCGGAAGCGGCCGTGCCGGACGCCTGGTCGACGATCCGCTCCGGGCTGGCACCGGACGGCCTGCTGGTCGACGGCACCTGCGACGAACTCGGTCGCCGCTGCGCGTGGGTCCTGCTGGACCGCGCAGGCCCGCGCTCGCTCACGCTGGCCTGGGACCCGTTCACAGTCGAGCGACCCTCCGACATCGCCGAACGTCTTCCGAAGGTGCTGATCCACCGCAACGTTCCTGGCGAGCCGGTGCACACCCTGCTGGCCGCCGCGGACCGCGCGTGGGCCAGGGCCGCGCCGCTGGCACCCTTCGGTCCGCGGGTCCGCTGGCGTGCGGCCGCGGAGTTCTTGCATGCGGAGGGTTTCCCGGTTCGCCGCTACCGCCGCCGCCTGCGCGACAACGTGCTCTCGGTGCCGTGGTGGGCCGTGGAACCAACCGCCACCGGCTGACGCGACAGACCTTCACGCCACCGCGAGCGCCCGATACAGCCTCGTCGCCGCGCGCGGCGGCAGCCGCGTCCCGGCCTCCCGGATCTCCTCGCCGGCACAACGGTGGATGGCGACCGCGTCAGCGACCACCTCGTCCAGCGCGGCCTGCGCGATATCGGCTTCCGCCAGATCGAGCACCGTGCGCAAGGGGGTTGCCACCAGGAACGGCCCCGCCGATTCCACGTCGGCGCCGACCAGCGAGCGGCGCAGGACCACCAGCCGCGGCGCCACGGGCAGGCGACCCGCCCGCACCGACAGGTGCAAGAACCTCGGGCGCAGCCGCCCGAGGCCGTGCAGTTCCGCCGCACTCTGATGGGTGACGGCCGCGCCCCCGTCGAACCAGGCCGCCCACATCGCGTATTCGTCGAGCGGACCGTCGGGCCAGCCGGCCAGCCGCAGCAGACCCACCCCGGCCCTGGTCACCGACCCGTCGCCCAGACCGACACGTACCCGCGCCGCGCACCCGGTGCGTAGCACCTGCCTGGTGGTGAAGAAACCGGCGTGCCGACCCGCCCATCGCCGCAGAACCCGCCATCCCTGCTCCGCGGATTCGGTCACGCGGGCCGCCGCATCGCCAGCCATGCGCACCAGGCTACGCCCGATTTCTGTGTCACATATCACATTCGAACACCTCAACGCGCCCACAGAGGCGGCACAGAAAGGTCGTGAAGAATCGGGGCCATGACGAACTCTCCGTCCAAGATGACGATCAACCGGCGGGCCCTGCTGATCGCGCTGATCGTGGTAGCGACTCTGCTCGCCACGGTGCTGGTCGGCGGCGAGGTATACGCCAGGCACATGGTCTCGCGGTGCATCAGCTCGCAATTCGAGAAGGAGATGGGGTCGAAGATCGACGTGCGCTTCGGCCCCAAGCCGATGCTGATCACCTGGATCGACGGCAAGGTGCCCTCGGTGCGGGTGAACAGCGCCGACACCAAATTCGGCCCCGCGGTCGGGATGGTGGTCCACGCCGTCTTCCGCGACGTCGATGTCGCCCGAGGCGGCGGCGTGATCAACAGTTCCTCGGCCGATGTCACCTGGAACAACGAGGGCATCCGGGAGACGCTCGGCGGCCTGGTCAGTGGCGTGAGTTCCTCGGCGAGCACGGGCACGATCAGCCTGAAGGTGCTCGGCGGGCTAGCCGAACTCCAGGTGAAGCCGCAGATCCAGAACGGGGTGGTGCAGGTGGAGACGATGTCGGCGGAGCTGCTCGGCGTGGGTGTGCCCGCCGATCTGGTCCAGGGCATCGTCGACGTGTTCACCCAGAGCCTGCAGAGTTACCCGCTCGGCCTGCAACCGACCGAGGTAGAGGTCACCGACTCCGGCATCGCCGTCAAGCTCGCGGGCGGGCGCACCGAGCTGCCGGCTGCCGACAACAACTCCGACGTGCGGTGCTGAACCAGTCCCGCAAACACATCGCGCGTCCGAGGAGTGGCACACCGCTGCGGCGGACCGAGTGCGGGTAAGACCCGCCCGGAGGTGGTGCCACTCGGTGGCGTGGGGCAACCCTCAGGCGCGTTCGACCGTGATGGTCATTCCTGCTGCGCGGAGCCGGTCAGTGAGTGCGTCACCCATCGCGGCGGCCGGAGTCAGGATGCCCGCGAGGGCGGGTTGGCTGTCGGTGTCGAATGCCAGGCACAGACCGCTCTGGCCGAGCAGCACCGCGGTGGCCCGGTACCCCGGGTCGCCACTGCCGGAGAAGGTTGCCACGTACTTGGCGCCCGAGGTGGTGTGCGCGAACGTCTTCATGCTGAACCAGCCGCTGTTGCGTTCCTCTTCACTCGGCCCGGTGCCCGGCTTGGGCAGCACCCGGTCGAGCAGCTTGCGGCCCGCGGAGGCTCGCGAAAGCAGTGCGCCCGCCGTCATCGTCGCCACGATGCCGCCCGCCATGCCCGCCGCCACCAACGGCGCCACCCGCGACTTCCCCGCGCTCATCACCTCGCGGTAGCGGAAGTTCTTGCCATATACCCACCCGAGCAGCCCGTTGGTGCGGCGCACGATCTTGGTATTGTGCGCGGCCATGACGAAGGTGCTCACCCAGCCGTCGAGGCTCGGGTCGATGACGTTCGCCCGCGAGAGCGCCTGATCGGACTGGCGGCCCACATCCGGATCCATCGACTTGTCCGGGCTCAGCGAATACGGGTGCGACAGCACCGAGCCCTTGGCCGGGTCGGCCGCGATGGCCTCCATCATGGCGCGACCGGAATCGATGGTGCCGCCGCTGACCCCGCCCTTGAGCGAGGCCACCAGCGTGGTGTCGGTGAGTTCGCCGGTGTTGTCGTCGATGGAGCGTCGGTAGAGCTGGTAGACACTGAGGTCGGACGGAATCGAGTCGTAGCCACAGGAATTCACGATCTTGGCGCCGGTCTCGACAGCCTGCTCGTGATAGCCGTCGATGGCGTCGCGGATGAACAGCGGCTCACCGGTGAGGTCGGCGTAATGGGTCCCGGCCTTTGCGCATGCCGCGACCAGCGGGATTCCGTAGCGCAGATAGGGGCCGACGGTGGTGACGACGACCTTGGTGCGTGCGGCCAGCTCATCGAGCGCGGTTCGGTCCGTCGAGTCGGCCACCACCAGACCCCAGTCGGCGGCCTTCGGGCCGAGTTCGGCACGGACTGCGGTGAGCTTGTCCAGCGACCTGCCCGCCAGCGCGATGCGCGCGGATTCCGGCGCGGCGCCGGTGAGGTACTCGGCGGTGAGCGCGCCGACGAAACCGGTCGCGCCGAACAGGACGAGGTCGAATTCCCGAGTGTCTGCCATAGTCTTCCGTTCTGCGGTCGTGTCGCCTGAAGGCGGCTACTTTGTGGTCTTCTTCCGCGGCTGTTTCGGCGCGACGGGCGGATGGTCGGCCAGCCAGGCGTGCTGCGCCACGCCGAGTTCGGTGACCGGCGGCTCGTCGTAGAGCCATTCCCTGCAGATGCGATGCCAGTTCGCTGTGCACCCGAGCTGACCGAGCATGCCGAAGGTCAGGAAGTCGGCACGGCGGGAGAACAAATGCTCCGGCGGCAGGTTCTGCTGTTTCATGCCGGCGAACTCGCTGGCCCTGGGGTCCACCGCGAGCAGGAACGCGCCGCTGGCCAGCTCCGGCGTGATCGTCAGCTCCTCGTCGATCAGACACCACTCCGAGGCGGCGAGCACATACTCCAGGCACTCCTCGGCGCCGATCTCCTGCGGAGAATCGATCACACCGCGCTCGATCATCAACCGCCGCAGGTCTTCGGCGCGGTCCTCCGCCGCGGCGCACAGGCAGATCAGCTCGAACCGCACGTGCTCGGGATCCATTCGGTTGAACAACCCGAAATCCAGGAAGCCGACCCGGCCGTCCGCGGCTAGCAGGACATTTCCCGGATGCGGGTCGCCACAGAACTCATTGAACGTGAACAGTGAACCGACGTAGAACCGGTAGATGATCTCGCCGATCCGGTTGCGTTCGGCGGCGGGCAGCTGCCGGATCTCCTCGAAGCCCTTGCCCTCCACATACTCGGCGACCAGTACCCGTGCGGTGCTGAGTTCCGTCAGCGAACGCGGCACCACGATGAACGGATGGCCGGCGTACAGCTCGGCGATCTGTAGCTGGGTGGCGGCCTCGGCCAGGTAGTCGAGTTCACTCTCCATATTCAGCCGTAGTTCCTCCAGCACGGCGGGCGTCACCCACGGCATCGCGGACTGCAACACGCGTCGGAACATAGCGAGGTTCTTCAGATCCGCGCGTACCGCGACGTCGATGCCCGGGTACTGCACCTTCACCGCGACCTGTCTGCCGTCGTGCAGCCGCGCCCGATATACCTGACCGATCGAGGCGGCAGCGACCGGTTCGGATTCGAACTCGGTGAACACCGCCTCCAGCGGTCTGCCCAAGTCCTCCTCGATCACTTGGCGCATGGCTTCGAATGCGACCGTCGGCGCCGCGTTGCGCAGCACGGCCAGCCGCTTCTGGAATCGCTCCCGGTGATCCTCGGGAACAAGATCGAGATCGAGCACCGACATCATCTGCCCGAGCTTCATCGCCACACCCTTCATGGTGCCAAGCACCATGACCACCTGCTCGATGGTGCGAAGCATGGATTCCTCGGCCATTTTCGCCCGGACGGCCTCTGATCTGCCCCGCATGGTCAGCCGCGCGCGTTGCGCGCGAAGGACCGAACCAGCTGCGACCGCACCCAGCTTGGTGCCACGAGCAAGCCGAGAGGTCGGTACTTGCTTCGCCATCGAGGTACCTCCGTTGGTGCTGCGGTCGGAGCGACGGACGCGCAGGCGGTAGCTTGCGTAACCACGTAGCGTCCCGCGCAGACCGCCATCCGATACAGCTCGGAGCGACGGACGCGCAGGC